>DATHMJ010000142.1:0-2767 GCA_035487215.1 Gemmatimonadales bacterium | reverse complement strand
CAGGTGACGACAGGGGGCCAGGGCGTTCGCGGAGCTAGGGATTATGAGTCGGCTCCCGGCGTAGAGCCGGTATCACTCGGGGCCACTCAGGTCCAGAACGGCGGGGGTTTTCGGCAGCACCTTTCGTCGCGAGCATCTTCGATGATCCGGGCCGCGGGTCTCGTTGAGACAGCGACGGTCGGGACCGGCCATGGCGCCTTTCCTTGTACCGGGAGATCGGACCGGCTATGCCGCCTGACATGCGAATGACAGGTGTGAAGGGGATCCTGCTCGCGCTCTCACTCGCCGCACCGATGGCGGCTACGGCGTTCACAGGAACGGGCACCCTCACCGGAACGTCGAAGTTCGCCGTGCCGGGCTGCGGCGGCGACCGTCGCACCTTCGTGACCTCGGTCATCGTTGCTGCCGACGGTACATGGAGCGCGCAGTCAAGCGCCGGGCCGAGCTTCTCGGGGACGTACGTGCCCGTCGGCCAGGCCAATCGGAAAGTGCGCTTCACCTTCGACGCCGCCACGACTTCGGCGCTCACCTCCGGCATCGTTGCGGACGCCTCGATGCTTTGCCATGCATCGGTGACGCTCACCAGGTCGCATCCTCGCGCGCTCACGCTCTCGCTCAAGCGCAAGGGAACGCAGGCGAAGCTCATCATCGCTTACGTTTTCTCCGGCAGGGCGCGGGGGCGCTCAGGCACGGCGAGCTACCACGTGACCGGCCGCGGACCCTGGACCGCGGATTGAATCACTCAGAGGGCAACCGTGTCGGAGGGAATCCGCCCGTCCCCGGCAGAGCCCTCGACGGGGACATTTCTCGCCCCAGGGAACCGGATTACATACTCGTTCGGAGCGGCGTGCTGGCGAGCGTGCGCATCGGGCGGAGCGTCCGCATTCCCGAGCGCGTGCTCGCGAACTTCATCGAGAGCGGCGTCGCGAGGTGGCGCGAACAGCCGCCGGAGACGGACCACGCCGCATGACGGCCGGCGAGATGGGGCTGAGAGTGCCTAACGCCTACGCGCTAGGGGTTCGCGCTGTCCCAGATCGGGTCGGCGAAGCGATTGGCCAACCCGTCGAAGATGAGCACTCGCCACGTCTCGGCCAGGGCATCCGAACGAAGGACGCGCACTCGGACTTGATCGGACGGGTAGAGGTGGTCGAATACCTCGCTCTCCAGGCTCTCCGAGAAGAAGCAAGTCGCGTCTGCGCGGGCTTGCGTCGCGAACTTCCTTGCGCTCGTGGGGCTGAGCACCATACTCGGCGTATCGGCCACCCTGGCCTGACACTTGAGCCAGCTGTGCGCAGACCGGCTGCGGCATGGAGCCGCTCGCACCACGTGCCGCTTGAGCGGAGCGGGACGGCCGTTCATATCGGCCGCCGGCGCAGCGGCGGCGAGCGCGCCGTATGACGCTCGCCCCCGCGCTCCTGGACAATTTCCTGGCCTTCGCCGCGGCCTTCGGCCTCGTCCTCTACCCCTCCGCCGGCACCGCGCCGCGATCGCCGAGGAGCGATCCGCGAGGAGCTCGCCCGCGCCGCGGCGGACGGGTTGCACCCGACGATCCTCGATCGCATCCGGGGTGAACTCCAGGAGGGAGAGATCCGTCACATCGTCGCCAAGCCGACCAGCACCACCACGTGGGGGAACGTCGCGCGGCCGTTCGTCCCCGCGGCCTAGTCAGCGGACCGGCGGGAAGCCGGCGGCGGAGGACGAGATGGAAGCGGAGAGTGAGCGGCGCGGGGGCGCGATCGTGGTACGCGCACAGCCGGACGACGACAGCCATGCTGAGCCGCCCGTGGGCACAGTCATGTCCCGGCAGGTACTCGGAGAGATACCGCTCCGCCGTGGGGACAAGATTGTGGTCTCCTGGGTGCGCTTCTCCGACCGCGAGCCAATCTTGTCAGTGTGGTTTCACCGGCCGGGCCACGATGGGCAATGGTGGCCGATCCAGGACAAGGGCATCCGCCTCGGCGCCCGCCGGGTGCGCCGGTTCCTTGATATGGTGAACGCGGCCGCGCCCCTCGAGGCCGAGTGGCGGCGCCACAGCTCACGGTACGGCCGGCGAGAGGAGCGGCCCCCGAGGGCCACAAGCGACGAGCTGCGGCGCGACAACGAGAGCCGGTTTCGATGAGCACGGAACGGTTCATGAGGTGGCAGCCCAGGTGCCGACCACGGGGAGGGACGATCGGTGGCTTAGCGGTGTAGGAATCCGTTGCGTCTCCGACCGGCTCCGCGGGGCCTCCTCGCCGCTTCCGGGCGCGGTGGTGATGATGAATCCTGTTATCCAGCGCGTCCCGCGCACGTCGAGCGGAACCGGAGTCGGCCTGAGCACCTGCCGCAACGATCCGTTGCGGGCGCCGTTGCGGTCCAGCGGCGCCGGGTCGTCGTGGACGGCGTTCGCTCAGAACACAGGCGACCCGTCGAGGAACGCTCCGCTCGGTGACGCCGGTGCGAGTAGTCCGGCGGCCTTTCTCGGCGGGAAGAGGCCGGGGCCAAACTGGTCGGTGGCGTTGACCGCCGGCGGACTCTGCGCCGGGCACTTCAGACGGTACGAAAGGAGCTTCGCGCCTGTGCTCGGCCCCGGCGAGGGACCGCCCCCAGGGGGCTGGGGCACGACGTGCTGCTTGGTCACCTCAACGCAGAGCTCCTTCGCGCGGGCCTGCAGCTTGCAGCCGGTCTCGTTCGTGAAGCCCGCGACTCCGGCCTGCAGCGTGAGCGTGTACCTTGCCCGGGAGCGGGGATCCCTCGTCGTGTAGCACTTCAGGTGGCCCCTGGACGG
>DATHMJ010000141.1:0-2649 GCA_035487215.1 Gemmatimonadales bacterium | reverse complement strand
GCTTGCTGAAGCCGTCGTCGGTGATCGTGGCGATCACCGGGAAGAGCCGCCTGGTCAGGTCGGGGCCGCCGGTGGCGGAGTCATCGTCGGCCGCGTCGTACAGCGCCTGCACGCAGGCGAGTATCGCGTCGGAGACGGGCATGTCATCGGAGTAGTACTTCTTGAGCGCGGACTTGGCGAAGATCGAGCCAGAGCCGATCGAGTGGAAGCGGTGCTCTTCGTACGGGCCGCCCGCCACGTCGTAGCTGAAGATCCGGCCGACCCCGGTGTCCTCGTCGTAGCCGGCGAACAGCGGGATCACCGCGAGGCCCTGCATGGCGGCCATCAGGTTGTCGCGGATCATCCGGCCGAGCCGGTTGGCCTTGCCCTCCAGGGAGAGCGTGCGGCCCTCCATCTTCTCGTAGTGCTCAAGCTCGACGCCGAACAGGCGGATGAACTCAAGCCCCACGCTCGCCACGCCCGCCATGCCGATCGCCGAGTACTCGTCGGCGCGGAACACCTTCTCCACGTCCCGCTTGGAGATCATGTTGCCCGCGGTCGCGCGCCGGTCGCCCGCCATCACCACGCCGCGCTCGGAGGCCACCGCGACGATCGTCGTCGCGTGCGGCAGGCTCTTGATCACGTCCGCCGCCACATCGGAGCCGCCCGCCAGCGGGCCGAAGTCCCTCAAGGGGAGCATTTCCGGGGCGTACGAGGAGAGGAAGTGCGTGAAGGACGGTATACGTGCCGCCAGGAACGCCCCCTGGTCCCGTCCAGTGTCGTTGGAAAACCTTCCCACGCCGCTGCCTCCCTGCTGATTCCGTTGTCCTTGAGCAGACACTACCGTCCGTTCGGGCCGCTATTGAACTTCGCGGTAGCCCCGAGTTTTTCGCCTACCGCGAACCCCTCGGGGCGCAGCGACGCGGCTACTGGCCGCCCTTCTGGACGTACGAACGGACGAACTCCTCGGCGTTCTCCTCAAGCACCTCGTCGATCTCGTCGAGGATCGAGTCGACGTCGTCGGAGAGCTTCTCGTGCCGCTCCTTGACCTCCTCGGTCGTGGCGGCCTGGTCCTCCTCGGTCTCCTCGGTGCGCCGCGTCGTCTGGCGCTGGCCACCGTTGTCCTTCGTCGTTGCCATCTGCCGTTCCTCCGTCCCTGGAAGGAGCCTGATAACAGCTCCAACGTTATCCTCGCCCCGATGAGTTCCGCCCAACCCTCCGCAGGGGTCTCAGTACGAACTTACCGACGACAAGTCCCACATCGTGACGTGTCCGGCATGTCGTGCGGGGGAGGCCCGTGCACCCGGCTAGCCCTGGTTGGTGAGCGCGGCGACCAGGTCGGCGGCCGTCCTGCACCGGTCGAGGAGGTCGCCGACGTGCGCCTTCGTGCCGCGCAGGGGCTCAAGCGTGGGCACCCGCTGCAGCGACTCGCGGCCGGGGATGTCGAAGATCACCGAGTCCCAGGACGCGGCCGCCACCGAGTCCGCGTACTGCCGCAGGCACCGGCCGCGAAAGTAGGCCCTGGTGTCCTCCGGCGGGTTGTCGATCGCCCAGCCGATCGCCTTCTCGTCGGTGATCCGCTCCATGCGGCCACGTGCCGCCAGGCGGTTGTACAGCCCGCGCTCCTGCCGCACGTCGGAGTACTGCAGGTCGAAGAGCTGCAGCTTGGGCGCGTCCCAGGCCAGGCTGTCCCTGCGGCGGTAGCCCTCGAGGAGCTCGAGCTTGGCGACCCAGTCGAGCTCCCTTGACAGTTGCATCGGGTCGTCGGCCAGCCGGGTGAGCACCGACTCCCAGCGGGAAAGCACGTCGAGCGTCGCGTCGTCGGCGTCCGTGCCGTACTTGTCCTCGACGTACTTGCGCGCCAGTTCCAGGTACTCGGTCTGCAGCTGGACCGCGGTCATCTTCCTGCCGTCCCGCAGCGTCACCAGGTACTTGAGCGACGGGTCGTGGGAGACCGCGCGCAGGTCGGCGACCGGCGCCTCAAGCGACAGGTCGGATGAGAAGAACTTGTCCTCGATCATCGCGAGCACGAGCGCGGTCGTGCCCATCTTGAGGTAGGTGGCCACCTCGCTCATGTTCGCGTCGCCGATGATCACGTGCAGCCGCCGGTACTTCTCCGGGTCGGCGTGCGGCTCGTCGCGGGTGTTGATGATCGGCCGCTTGAGCGTCGTCTCAAGGCCGACCTCGACCTCGAAGAAGTCAGCGCGCTGGCTGATCTGGAACCCGGTCCCCCGGCCGTCGGCGCCGATGCCCACGCGGCCCGCGCCGCACACCACCTGGCGGGTGACGAAGAACGGCGTCAGGTTCTTCACGATGTCGGCGAACGGCGTCGACCGGCGCATCAGGTAGTTCTCGTGGGTGCCGTAGGAGGCGCCCTTGTTGTCGGTGTTGTTCTTGTACAGCTGGATCGGGTGCGAGCCGGGCACGGTGGCGGCCTTGGCCGCCGCCTCCGCCATGATCCGCTCGCCCGCCTTGTCCCAGATCACCACCGACCTGGGGTTGGTGCACTCGGGGGCCGAGTACTCCGGGTGGGCGTGGTCGACGTAGAGCCGCGCCCCGTTGGTCAGGATAACGTTGGCGAGCCCCAGGTCCTCATCGGTGAGCTGGGTGGAGTCCGCCGACTCCCGTGCGAGGTCAAACCCGCGAGCGTCCCGCAGCGGGTTCTCCTCC
>DATHMJ010000140.1:0-10700 GCA_035487215.1 Gemmatimonadales bacterium | reverse complement strand
CACAGCGTGGCCAGGTCCCCCAGCTCGACCCGGTGATCCTCGTCGATCGCCACCATGATCATGTCCATGGCCACTCGTCCGACCACCGGGACCACGCGCCCGCACAGCTCCACAGCTCGGCCTCGCCCCGCGGCCCGCGGAAAACCATCCGCGTAGCCCGCGGCGATGGTGGCGATCCGCGCCGGCGCATCGGCCCGCCAACTCGCGCCATAGCTCACCGTGTCGCCCTCGCGGATGCGCCGAACGCCGACCACGCGCGCGCGGAAGGCGACGACGGGCGCCGGAGCGGGGCCGCCCGCCGCGCCGCCGTAGAGGAAGATTCCCGGCCGCACGAGGTCCGCGGTGTAACGAGTGCCGTTCAGCGCCGCGGCGCTGTTGGCCGCGTGCAGGAGCGCGGGGCGGCGTGGCAGGGCGGATAGTACTTCCTGAAAGCGAGCCCACTGCAGCTCGGTCGCGACCCGGTCGGTCTCGGGCGAATGAAAATGGGTGAACGCACCCTCCCAGCCCTCCGCCTTTGCCAACCTGCGTCCTACGGCGTCGCGCAGCGCCGGATCGTCGTAGCGGAAGCCGGAGCGGGCCATGCCGGTGTCGATCTCGATGTGGAACGGACGCTGGGTGCGCGTGGTCCAACGCTCGAGCGCCGAGAGATCGCCGATGGACGGGCGGAGATCGAGCTCGAGGCAGCGATCGATCCAGTCCGCCAGGAGCGGCGTGCAGAGCAGAATCGGTCGGGTGATGCCGGCCCGGCGCAATTCGGCGCCCTCATCGAGGGTGGCCACGCCATAGCCCCAGGGCGCGAGTGCCTCGAGCGCTTGGGAGACGGGAATCGCCCCCAGTCCGTAACCGTTAGCTTTGACCATCGGAAGCAAGCGGCCGCCGGAGACGGCCGTCACCGTTTTCGCATTCGCGGTGAGCGCGCTCAGGTCCACATCGACCCAGGCCCGGGTGGTGTCGCAGGGTGAGGCGGTGGTCACGGCCGGAAATCCTAATCCGTCCCGAGGTGTAAATGCAAGACAACTCTGCGCTTGGGCGAGCGATCGCCCTGGTTCGCGATCTCCGCGTCCGGTGCCAGTGGGACCGGGCGCAGACCCGCGAGACGTTGCGCCCCTACCTGGTCGAAGAGGTCCTCGAGCTCGACCATGCGCTGAGTGAGAACGACACCGCCCGCATTCGCGACGAGCTGGGCGACTTCCTGCTGCATCTCGCGTGGCAGCTGGTCCTCGCGGACGAGGATGGTTCCTTCACGGCGGACGATGTGGCAGAGACGATGGAGCGGAAGATGAAGCGCCGTCACCCGCATCTGTTCGATCTCGGGCCACCCGAGCCGTGGGAGCGGCTCAAGCGCCGGGAGCGCGTCGGCGGTGTGCTCGGCCATCTGCCGACCACGCTGCCGGATCTCCTCCGCGCCTACCGGCTTCAGGAGCGCGCCGCGTCAGTCGGATTCGATTGGCCCGATGCGCGCGGACCGATCGAGAAAGTGCGGGAGGAGCTGGTGGAGGTCGAGCAGGAGCTTTCCGCGAGCGACGATGCCGGCGTCGCCCCCGACGCGCTCATTGATGAAGTGGGCGATCTGTTGTTCGCGGTCGTGAATCTGGCACGCAAAGCCGGCGTCCAGCCAGGTCCGGCGCTGGACCGGGCCAACCGGAAGTTCCAGGGGCGGTTCGAGGCGATGGAGTCGCTGGCGCAGCAGCGCGGCCTCGATCTCCACGCGGCAGGGCTGGAGGCGCTGGACGCGTTGTGGGAGGAGACGAAACGACCTCTTACCCCTTCCCCACCAGCCGCTTGAACCGCTCGTTCCCCCGGAGCGAGGCGAACGTCGGATCGAGCGAGAGCCAGCCGGGTGAGAGATAGTAGGGGATCTTGAGCAGCGGCTCGAGCTGGTCGAGCGCTTTGTCCGGCTGTCCTAGGAGGATGTAGATCCGAGCGAGCTGGTGCTGGAAGTACGGCCCCGACTGCGCGTCCTTGGACACCGGCGCGAGCGAGACGCCGTACTCTCCCTCCCGGATCGCGTCGGCCGGGCGGCCCAGATAGGCGAGAGTCACGCCCATGAGAACGTGCCGCTGCGGGTCCTCCGGCGCCGCCTTGAGCTGCTGTTCGAGCGCGACCCGCGCCGTGTCCGCGTATGCGCGCGCCCGCTTCATGTCGCCGGCCGTCTCCCACGCGCCGGCCATCGCCAGCCCCCAGGTGCCTCTATCGTCGTCGAAGAAGTGGGGCGTGAGACCGCGGAGCAGCGCTTGTTGCGCCGAGTCGAGCGCCCAGTAGAGGTCCCAGTAGGTTCCCAAGTACGCGACGAACGTCGCCATGTCGATGTCTTTCGGCGGGACCCTGAGAAGCTCCCGGGCACCCGGGAGGTCACCCTGGGCGAGATGGACCATCGCCTTGCCCTCCGCATACCCAATATCCGACGGCCGCAGCTCGATGGCGCGCTCGTACGCAGTCAGGGCTTCCGGATAACGGCGCTGCCAGAATAGCGCCTGCGCGAACACGCCGGCGATCGTCCCGGATCTGGGGTCGAGGCTCAGGCCCTTCCGGAAGTGCTGCTCCGCGTCGTCCCATCGTCCCAGCGCCATCTCGGCGAGGCCGACGCCGCGCAACAGGTCGGCGTTGGCGGGCGCGATCTTGATCCCTTTGGCGTATTGCTCGATCGCCTGGTTGGGCTTGCCCGGGACCCGGCGGTAGTAGTCTCCGAGAGCCGTATAGCCCTCGGGGCGGTCGGGAGCCAGTGCGAGCGCCCGCTCCGCCGCGCTTCGGGCTTGGTCGGCGGCCGCGGGCGAGGGCGCCCCGATCGCGTAGAGCAATGAGCTGGCCTCCGAAAGGCCGGCCCACGCGGCTACGAACGTGGAGTCGAGCACCACCGCATGCTCGAAATACCCCACAGCCTGATGCAGCGTGCTGGGGCTGTTCCCCTTGGCGAACGCGGCTTCGCCCTTGAGGTAGGTGTCGTACGCGTCGAGGTTCTTCGTCGGTCGCTCCGCCAGTCGCTGGCGCGCATCCGAGCCGAGCGCCACGTCCAGCGCTTGCGCCACCCGCCCCGCGATGTCGGCCTGGACCTGGAAGACATCGGTGAGCGCCGCGTCGAACGGCTGCTGCCACTTGCTGCTGCCGGTGGAGACCTGGATCAGCTCCGGGCTCACCCGCACCCGACTCGCCCCGCCCTGCCCCTTTTCCCAGCGCACCGTGCCGGTGAGCAGATAGTCCACGCCCAGCTCACGCCCGATCTCCTGTGGCCGTTTCTTGGTGCTCTTGTATTCGCTCGAGCTGCTTCGCGCCGTGACCTGGAGGCCCGACAGTCCCGAGAGCTTCCCCCGAATCTCGTCCGTGATGCCGTCGCTGAAGTACTCGTCGTCCCGGCCGCCGAGGTTCTCAAACGGGAGCACGGCGACGAGCTTCGCTCCGTTGGCTGCCGCGCTCGCTGTTTCCGCCTCCGTGTGGCCTCGGCGCCAAGCGAAGAGCAGACCGAGCCCGATCGCAAAGCCGCCCAGGAGCGCCAGGGTGACCGGATACCGCAAGCTCCGCCTCGGATGAGGGGCAGGGACGGACGGCTGGGGAGCCGGCGTCACCACGGTCGCGCCCGCCGTGGCCTCGCCTACCGGTTCGAGCACCGCCCGAAATTCGGCGGCCGACGGAAAACGATCCGCCGGGAAGCGGGCCAGTGCCCGCGCGACCGCCCGTTCGATCGCTTCGGGTACAGTGTCGCGGATCGCGCGCAGGGGCCGAGGGTTTTCCGTGAATTTTCGGAGCAGGATGGCTTGCGCGGTGGGCCCCGTGAACGGGGGCTCGCCCGCGATCATCTCGTAGAGGACGCAGCCCAAGGAGTAGACGTCACTCCGGGCGTCCACCTCCCGATCGCCGCTGGCCTGCTCAGGACTCATGTAGGCCGGCGTACCGACGCTCATGCCGGTCTCGGTCAGCCGCTGCTCTCGGCTCGGAGCCGGGCCGCCCGAGCCATCGGTCACGCCCAGCGCGCGGGCGATGCCGAAATCCGCGACCAGCGCGTGTCGCCCCGCCAAGAGAATGTTCTCAGGCTTGATGTCGCGGTGGATCACGCCGTGGTGATGCGCGTAGTCGAGCGCGTCCGCGGTCTCGCGAGCGATGCGGAGCGCGTCGTCCAGCGGGAGTTGTCCCTCCCGGCGCAGCCGGTCGCGGAGCGTTTCGCCCTCGACGTACGGCATGGTGAACCAGAGCTGGCCGGCGGCAGCGCCGGAGTCGAGCACGGTCAGGATGTGGGGATGCTGGAGCCGGGCGGCGAGCCGGATCTCGCGGAGAAAGCGCTCGGGGCCGAGCGTTGCCGCGAGCTCGGGATGGAGTACCTTGAGGGCGACCGGGCGCTCGTGGCGGAGATCCCGGGCCAAATAGACCGTCGCCATGCCACCCCGCCCGAGCTCGCGCTCGATCGTGTAGCGGTCCCGCAGCTCGGCATCAAGTTCGTTCCGAACGTCGGCCACGCCAGTCCTGTTGTTTAGGAGGGTACCGCTCTAAGGATACGGGCCGGGGGGGTATGAAGGAAGGCCGCCCACCCGTCTAAGGCCGCCCACCCGTCAAGGATAGAGCCGGTGGATCTGCCGGGGGAACGCGATGGCCTCGCGGATGTGGGGGATGCCGCAGATCCAGGCCACCGTACGCTCGACGCCAAGACCGAAGCCCGAATGCACAAAGGTGCCGTACTTCCGCAGGTCGAGATACCACTGATAGGCCTTGGGATCGAGACCCTGCGCCAGGATCCGGGCCAGCAACCGATCGTGGTCGTCCTCCCGCTGTGACCCGCCGATGATCTCGCCATAGCCCTCGGGCGCCAGGCAGTCGTCGTTGAGCACGGTCCGGGGGTCGTCGGGGTTTTCCTTCATGTAGAAGGCTTTCACCGCCTTCGGATAGTTGTAGACGAAGACCGGCCGGTCGTACTGCTTGGCGACCAACGTCTCGTCGTCCCCGCCCAGATCGCTCCCCCAGGTCATGTCCGAGCCGAGCGCGTTGACCTTGGTCACGGCATCGGTGTACGAAATGCGGGGGAACGGCGGGACCACGCGCTCGAGCGGGGCGGTATCCCGCTCCAGCTCTTTCAGCTCCTCCCTGCGCCGGTCGAGAGCACGCGACACCAGATACGAGACGAACTCTTCCTGAAGCCGCATGTTGGCATCCGAGTCGGCGAACGCGACCTCCGGCTCCACCATCCAAAACTCGGTGAGATGGCGACGGGTTTTCGACTTCTCGGCCCGGAACGTGGGGCCGAAGCAGTACACCTTCCCCAGCGCGGCTGCCGCTGCCTCGACGTAGAGCTGGCCCGTCTGCGCCAGGTAGGCCTTGCCGAGATCGAAGTAGTCCGTCGCGAAGAGATTGCCCGCTTCTTCGCCGATGGCGCCGGTGAGGATCGGCGTGTCGACCAAGGTGAATCCGCGATTGTAGAAGAAGTCGCGAATCGCCTGCTCCACCTCATCCCGCACCTTCGCGATCGCCACCTGCCGCCGGCTCCGCAGCCAGAGATGCCGGTGCTCGAACAGGAACTGGGTTCCGTGCTCCTTCGGGCCGATCGGGAAATCCACCGACGGACCGAGCACACGGAGATCGGTCACGCCGATCTCGTACCCGCCCGGCGAGCGCGGCTCCGCTCGCACCGTGCCTTGGACCGCCACGCTGGTCTCCTGCGCGAGCGTCTGAAAGGCTTGCCAGACCGAATCGCTGACCTCTTTCTTGGAGACGACGCACTGGAGGTACCCGGTGCCGTCGCGCAGCACGAGGAACGCGATCTTGCCGCTCGATCGAGTCGTCATGACCCAACCCTGAACGGTGACGCGCGTGTCGGCGTGATGGCGGAGATCGGCGATCTGAACGGGTGGCATCGTGTGCCAAGCTGGGGTTGTCGTCAACCGGCGGCGTAGAGTCTATCGCCGTTCCCCGGGAGGCGTCAAACAGCGGTTTCAACGCGCCACCGGGGTCGCGCGTAAACGTTGCCAGGCGTACCCTTAGCGTTCAACCGCTTGATCGAGGGCGTGACGGATGCAAGCCGAACCCCGATGAACCCGCTCCGGCAGCTCAGCGCCGATGCGGCCTCGTAGCGTGTTGGTGGGAGCGGGCCTCGCCTCCATGCTGCTCGCCCCCGCCGCCGGCGCACAGCGGCCGACCGTGACCCTCGCCGAGGCCCTGCGCCTGGCGGAGCAGGTGCAGCCGACCATGGTGCAGGCCCAGGGGCAGGTGCGCACCGCCGGCGCCGATGTCCGCAGCGCCAAGGGCGCCTACCTGCCGTCGTTCACGCTTTCCGGCAGCGGGACTGAATCGTACAGCGGCGCGGGTGCCCGGGTGGACCCCACGACCAATCAGATCATCGGGTCGAACTGGACCAGCAGCGCGAGCGGGACGATATCCGCGAGCTGGGACCTGTTCACCGGATTCAGGCGCCGGGCCAATGTCCGTGCCGCGAATGCGTCGGCGCAGGCGGCCGATGCCGGGCTGGTGGACACGCGCTACCAGTTGCGCCTGACCACCACCGACCAATTCTTCTCGGCGCTCGCCAGCGCGCAACTGGTGGACGTCCGGCTCGCCAGCGTGCGCGAAGCCGACGAGCAGCTGCGGGTCGCGACGGCCAAGCTCCGGGCGGGGACGGCGACGCGTGCCGACACCCTGACCTCACGGGTGAACCTCGGCACGGCCCAGCTCAATCTCGCCACCGCGCAGAGCGACCTCGCCGCCGCCGAGGCGGGGCTCGCTCGCCTGATCGGACACACCGGCCGAGTGGCCGCGGCCGACGACTCCGGCTTCTATCAACCGCAGGCGATCGACACGACCGCGGTCCGGAACGAAGCGCTCGACCGCTCGCCGCGGGTGCAGGCCGCGCTCGCGAGCGCACGAGCCGCCCGGGCCGCGGTGGCCGCGGCCCGCGCCGCGTACTGGCCGACGCTCTCGTTCGGGGCCGCGACCGGGTACAGCGGCACCCAGGGGACAGGCACCGGGTTGAGCAACAACACCCAGCTCAGTCTCCGGCTCAGCTGGAATCTCTTCAACGGCTTTGCCCGGGAGGCGGCGATCGTGACGCAGGAGAGTAACGCCGACGTGGCGGACGCGACCGCGGCGGATGATTCACGGGCGGTGGACACCGGCCTCACGACGTACCTGGCGCAGCTGTACGCGGCTTCCACCAGCATCGCCATCACCCAGACCAGCGTGGCGGCCGGCGAGGAGAATCTTCGCGTCGGGCGCGAGCGCTACCAGCTCGGCCTCGCGACGATCGTGGATCTTCTCACTGCGCAGGCCACCCTCGACCAGGTTAAGGTGGACGCGGTGAACGCCCGCTTCGACTACCTCAGGGCCAAGGCGCAGCTCGAGGCGCTGGTGGGGCACCCGCTGTGAGGCGCGCTCGGATCGCCGCGCTGGTGCTCGCGCTCGCTGCCTGCAAGAAGGCCCCGCCACCGCCGGTCTACGAAAAGCTCCCGGTGGAAAAGCGAGACATCATCGTTTCCGCCCACGCCACCGGCACGGTGCAGCCCGACACGACCGTCGAGGTGAAGACCCGGGCCTCGGGCGAGGTTCTCGCGATCAAGGTCGAAACCGGCCAAGTCGTGAAGCAGAACACGCTGATGATGCAGATCGACCCCCGCCTGTCCCGGAACGCGGTGGCGCAGGCTGAGGCGAACGTCGCCGCGGCCAAGGTGCAGCTCAACAACGCCAGCATCCAGAAGCAGCGGTCGGACAGCCTGCTCGCGACCCAGGCCATCACGGTCCAGGAGCACGACCAGGACGTCCTCACCGACGCAAATGCCAAGGCCGCGTTGGTGTCGGCCCAGGTGGCGCTGGACAACAACAAGATCAGTCTCGAGGACGCGAACGTCCGCGCGCCGATCGAAGGGACCATCATCGAAGTGGACGTGGCCCGCGGACAGGTGATCGCGTCCGCCACCTCGAACGTGGGCGGCGGGACCACGCTGCTCAAGATGGCCAATCTCAGCCTGGTTCAAGTCTCCACCCCGGTGGACGAAACCGACATCGGGAAGATTCAGCCGGGCCAGGTGGTCACCGTCACCGTGCAAGCCTTTCCCAATCGCCCGTTCACCGGCTCCGTGCTCAAGATCGAGCCGAAGGACACGGTGCAGCAGAACGTCACCATGTTCCCGGTACGAGTGCGGATCGACAATCGGAACGGGCTGCTCCGGCCCGGCATGAACGCCGACGTGGAGATTCACGTGGGCCAACGCACCGCGGTCGTCGCCGTCGCCAACGCTGCGTTGCGCACGATGCGGGATGTAGCCTCCGCCGCGCAGGTGCTCGGGCTGGACCCGCAATCGGTCCAGAGCACGCTGCAAAGCCAGTTGCAGCAGCAACAGCAGCGCGCGCCTGACGCTCGCGCCGACAGCGCGGGATCTTCCGGTCGAACGCGCGCGGATACCGCGGCGGCGGCACAACCACCCGCTGGCGCAAGCGACAGCGCGGGAGCCGCCGGTGGACGCGGGCGCCGAGGCCGCGGGGGCGGAGGGGCAGCCGGGATAAGCGGCGGACGTTACATCGTGTTCGTGCAGCGGAACAATCAGCCGGTACCCGTCTGGGTGAGAACCGGGCTCACCGACCTCGACTACAGCGAGGTCGTCGAGGGCCTGCAGGAAGGCGACTCGGTCTACATCCTGCCCAGCGCAAGCCTGGTGCAGTCGCAGCAGCAGTTCCGCCAGCGTATCACCAACCTCACCGGCGGCGGCGGCCTACCGGGCATGCGGCAGCAGGGCTCGACCGGATCTGCGGGAGGCGGCCGCGGGACGCCCCCACCGTCTCGCTAACATGCAACTCACCGAAACCGTCGCTTCCGCCCTGCAGTCCATCCGCGCGAACCTGCTGCGCGCCGGGCTCACCGCCCTCGGCATCATCATCGGTGTCGGCGCGCTGATCGCGATGGTGGCGCTCGGCAGCGGCGCGCAACAGGCCGTCGAGGCGAGCATCAACGCTCTTGGAACCAATCTGCTGCGGGTGTTCCCCGGACAAAGCTTTCAGGGCGGTGTGGCGAGCGCCAACCGCGTGAGCCTGACGCTCGCCGACGCCGAGGCCCTCCAACGAGACGGGCGGCTGTTCACGGCGGTCGTGCCCGAGATGCAGCAGTCGCTCCAAGTCAAGATGGGCAATCGGAACGCGAACGTGACGGTCGACGGCACCACGACCGACTACCCCGCGGTACAGAATTCACCCTTGAAGTACGGCCGCATGTTTTCCGCCGGCGACGATGCCGCGCGCCAGCGGTATGCCGTGGTCGGCGCCTCGGCGCCGGATCTCATGGGAGTGAATCAAGCCGCGATCATCGGCCAGGAGCTGCAGATCGCGGGGCTGGGGTTCGAGGTGATCGGCGTGTTGGCCGAGAAGGGGTCGGCCGGCTCGTTCGCCAACGTGGACGAGCAGGTGCTGATCCCGCTCCAAACCGCGCGCTATCGGGTATTCGGCACCGATCGGCTGCGCTCGATCACCGTGCAGATCATGCCGGGCGTGCCGCTGGAACGGGGGATGGTGGACATCGAGCGGGTGCTGAGGCGCGAGCACAAGATCCGGCCCGGAGCCGACAACGATTTCCAGATCCGGAATCAGCAGGACATCCTGAGCACCCAGCAGCAGGCGACGGAGGTCTTCACCTACCTGCTCGCAGGGATCGCCGCGGTGAGCCTCCTGGTCGGCGGCATCGGGATCATGAACATCATGCTGGTCTCAGTCACCGAGCGTACCCGCGAGATCGGCGTCCGGATGGCGCTTGGCGCCAGTCGCCGCAACATCCTGCTCCAATTCCTGATCGAGGCGTTGGTCCTCTGCACCCTCGGCGGGACCCTCGGGATTCTGCTGGGCGCCGGCGTCGCCCAAGCCGCGAGCCGGCTGCTGCACTGGAACACCCTGGTCTCTCCCGGCTCGGTGGCGCTCGCGTTCGGATTCAGCGCCAGCGTCGGCATCATCTTCGGGCTGTGGCCCGCCCGGCGTGCCGCGAGTCTCGACCCGATCGAGGCGCTCCGCTACGAATAGCCGCTCTTTCGGTCACCCCGCGCGGAACAGCTCCACCGCCCTGGGATAGCGCGACAGCGCGCGCTCCCGAACCGCCCGATTCTCCGCCCGCTGCAACGCCGGATCGCGGCCGAGCAGCTCACCGGCAAGGTCGCGGGCCCGCACCAGCAGGTCGTCGTCGTCGGGAAGACGCGCGTGACGCACCATCACGCCCCCCGATTGCCGCGCCCCGATCAAGTCGCCTTCCTTCCTCTCCTCCAAGTCGAGATTGGCGATCTCGAAGCCGTCGTCCGTGGCGGCAAAGGCCTTGAGCCGGTCGGGCACGGACCCGTCGGCCATCAGGATGCAATAGCTCTCTTCCGCACCGCGTCCCACCCGCCCGCGCAGCTGGTGCAGCTGCGCGAGGCCGAACCGCTCGGGATGCTCGATGACCATGATCGTCGCGTTGGGAACGTCGATGCCGACCTCGATCACCGTGGTCGCGACGAGCACGTGGACTTCGCCGGAGCGAAAGCGCCGCATCACGCTGTCCCGCTCCTCAGGCTTGAGGCGACCGTGGACCAGGCCCACTGACAGCGACGGCCAGCGGGCGGTCAGCGCTTCGGCCATGGTCGTCGCCGCGCGGAGGTCGGCTCGCTCGGATTCCTCGATGACCGGAAGCACGACGTAGGCTTGCCGCCCCGCCGAGCACTCGTGGCGGACGAACTCCAGCACTTTCTCCCGCTGCGGCGCCGTGCGCACCGCCGTGCGGA
>DATHMJ010000139.1:0-3250 GCA_035487215.1 Gemmatimonadales bacterium | reverse complement strand
CTGCGGCTCCGGAAATCGCCGCGCGAGATCGAGTACCTCCAGCAGGCCTCGCGCATTGCCGATCAGGCGATGCGCGACGCCGTCGGGGCGGTCGGGGAGGGCCTGAGCGAGCGCGAGGCGGCCATCGCGGCCAGCGGGACCTTTCTTCGCCTCGGCGCCGATACCGCCCGCACCGGCCCGATCACCGCCGGAGGGCGCTCGGGCACGCTACATGGTCTCCTCGGCAACCACCGCCTGAGGCGGCGGGACCTTCTGCACATGGAACTGGTCCCTTCCGTCAACGGCTACAGTGCCCGGCTCATGCGGCCAACGGTGATCGGCCCACCTTCGACGGAGCAAGCGGACACGGCGGCGCAATTGATCGAGATCCAAGACGACCAGATCGCGGCGATGAAACCCGGTGCAGTAGCGCGGGACGTCGATCGCGTGTGCCGCTCGCGGGTCTTAGCCGCGGGCCTCCGCGACAGTTACGACAACTTCACCGGCTACACGCTCGGCTACTACGGCGCGACCCACCCTCCGCGGACGAGCGACTTCACCCGGACCTTCGTGCCCACCGCCGGGTGGGTGCTGGAGCCCGGCATGGTGTTCCACATGTACACCGGGGCCCGCGGCATGGCCTTCAGCGAGACCGTCCTCGTCACCGACGCCGGCGCCGAGCGCCTTACTCGGCTCGAGCGGCGTCTCTTCGCTCGGTGAGCGCCGTAGTCACGCGGCGAGCCGCCGTTCGAGCCAGTCGCGGAGACGGTAGTAGCTGCCAACGACCGGCAGAAACCACGGATCACCGGTATAGGTCGGACGCGTGGGGAATGGTAGCGCATCGAATGCGCACGGCGCGACCGACTTCCCGGCGATCTTGAGCGCGGTCTGGTAGCCGAGGTAGGTGGCCATCGCCACACCGCTGCCCTGGCACCCTGCCGCGTAGTGCACACCGTCATGCACACCCATGTGCGGAACGTGGTCGAACGTGAACGCAACGTTGCCCGTCCACGCATGGGTTACCCGCGTGCGGGCCAGCTCGGGCCACACGCTCACCATCATCGCGTGCAGACGCGGCGCCGCCTCCCGCGCCGTTGCGCGACGGAAACTGGCTCGCCCCCCGTAGAGCACGCGCGTCCCGTCCGGTGACAGCCGATAGTAGCTCAACACCCGGTTGGTGTCGACGATCATCCGGCCGCGCGGGATCAACCGCCGTGCCGTCTCGGGCGGCAGCGGCTCGGTCGCGATGATGTAGCTGCCGAGCGGGATGAGGCGGCGCCGGAGCCAGGGCATGACCGCGCCCGTATACCCATTGGTCGCCACGATGACCTCGCGTGCCTCGACCACGCCGCGCGAGGTGCGGAGCGTGAACCCGCCGGCTCGCCGCGTGATCGCGCCGACAGGCGTCTCCTCGACGACGAGAGCCCCCGCGCGGCGCACGGCATCGGTCAGCCCGCGATGGTAAAGGGCGGGATGCAAGGCCCCCGATGCTTCGGCCACCATCCCGCCGTGGTAATGGTCGGTATCGATCTCCTCGCGCTGCCGCAGCCGCGGTACGAGCCAGGCATCTGCGCCAGTGAGTCTCTTGATCGTCTCCACCCGGCTCGCGAGGCCCGCATACGCGGACGGGCAGTGGGCCCCGACGAAGCGACCGGTGCGCCGGTAGTGACAGGTGATTGCCTCGCGCTCCAGCAGCTCCTCCAGGAAGGTCAAGCATCGCGCGCTCTCCTCAAGGAGCGCGGTCGCTCGCTCCGGCCCGAACGCTCGCGCCAGCTCGGCGTGGTCGATCTTGAGGCTGCCCGCCACCATCCCGCCGTTGAGCGAGCTGGCCGCGTGCCCGACCCGCTCGGCGTCCACGACCAAGACTCCGACACCGTGGCGCCGCAGCTCGAGCGCGGCCGAGAGACCGCAGTACCCGGCGCCGACGATCGCGACCTCGGGGCGATCCGGGAGCGCGGGCACCGCCGCCTTCGACGGAGGCGCGGCCTCCCACCAATACGGGGCATCCTTGAAGTCGGGCGCGGAGATGTCTGCCGAAGCCATCATTCGCCTCCATGGGCCAGGCATCGCCCGCCCGCCACCCGGGAGTCTTGGGTCGCGTCGCGAATTCTCGCACACGATCGAGCCCAGCGGGGAACGAGCAACGGGCGGCTGCCACCCGGGCGTTGTAGCAGCAGGCGGTTTCGCCTTGACCCTACGGCTGTTGTTAGCGATGCTCCGCCCTGATATGGAAGCTGCCAAGCTGGCCCAGGCCGCGGCAGACGCCGTTGACACCCACGAGCTCGTCTCCCTGCTCCAGCAGATGGTCCGCATCCGCAGTTACTCCGCGGGGGGCGAGGAAGGCACCATCGCCCGCTTCATGC
This sequence comes from Gemmatimonadales bacterium, assembly GCA_035487215.1. Taxonomy (GTDB): domain Bacteria; phylum Gemmatimonadota; class Gemmatimonadetes; order Gemmatimonadales; family GWC2-71-9; genus DASQPE01. Next base: position 908 of record DATHMJ010000139.1, on the reverse strand, counting down.
GCGACTATCTCATCACGCTCGGCCTAGAGGTCGAACTCCAGGAAGTCCAGCCCAACCGCTTCAACTGTATCAGCCGGATGCCGGGGGCGGGCGGCGGCACCAGTCTCATGCTCAACGGCCACCTCGACACCAACCCCGCAGGCGAGGGCTGGACAAAGGATCCCTTCGGCGGCGACGTCGACGACGAGTACATCTACGGGATCGGCGTGTCGAATATGAAGGCGGCGGACGCGGCCTACGTGGCGGGGCTGCAGGCGGTGCAGCGGGCGGGCATCCGGCTCCGAGGAGATGTGATTCTGGCCCACGTCGTCGGCGAGCTGCAGGGCGGCGTGGGCACCATGCACATGCTCCAGCAGGGCGTGCGCGCGGATCGGTTCGTCGTCGGGGAGCCCACGGACAATTCGGCGCTCACCCTGCACGCAGGATCGCTCGAGGCGGAGCTGACCGTGCACGGGCGGACGCGGCACCTCTCCAAGATGGAGGAAGGCGTCGACGCGATCGCCAAGATGCTCAAGATCATCCCCGCTCTCAACAGCATGGCCTTCTCGGGGCCGGATCGGCCGGACTATCGCGGACTGCGGCGCGTTGGCATCGGCGTGATCCGCGGCGGGCTCGGGCCTGAGTATCAGGACTGGCGGCCCTCGCTGCTGGCCGATCGGTGCGCGATCAAGTTCTCCGCGCGCTACAGTCCGGGACAGACGCCCGAGATGGTCGCCGGGGACATCCGGGAGCTGATCGCGCACATGCAAAAGGACGATCCCGACCTGGTAGCGGAGCTACGGCTGAACGAGGGCGGGCAGCGGATGCTCATGGGGCCCTTCGAGGTCGCGCGGGACGCGGACATCGTGCAGACGGTCCTGCGGGCACATCGCGCGGTGGTCGGGGAGGAGCCGAAGATCGGAGACGTG
>DATHMJ010000138.1:0-8600 GCA_035487215.1 Gemmatimonadales bacterium | reverse complement strand
AAGATCGGGGAAGCCTGATGGGCCTCGCCTACTCCCGCGCTTTGCTCAAGCTCTCGGGCGAGGCGCTGGGCGGCGAGAAGGGCGTGGGCCTGGATTTCCGGGTGGTCGAGGCGTTCGCCGAGGAGATCAAAGCGGTCCATGCGCTGGGCGTGCGGCTCAGCCTGGTGGTGGGCGGCGGGAATATCGTCCGCGGGGCCACCGCCAGCCGGGAGGGTCTCGACCGGGTCTCCGCCGACTACATGGGCATGTTGGCGACGGTGATCAACGCCCTCGCGCTCCAGGACGTGCTGGAGCGCGTTGGCGTCGATACCCGGGTGATGACCGCCGTCCGCATGGAATCGGTCGCGGAGCCCTACATTCGGCGCCGCGCCACCCGCCACCTGGAAAAGGGACGGCTGGTCATCTTCGCCGGCGGCACCGGCAACCCCTTCTTCTCCACCGACACTGCCGGTGTGCTGCGCGCGCTGGAGGTGGATGCGGAAGTGATCCTCAAGGCCACGAACGTCGACGGCGTGTACACGGCCGATCCCAAGAAAGACCCCTCCGCGAAATTGATTCCCGAGCTCACGTACCACGACGCGATCGTCAACAACTACGCCGTCATGGACGGCAACGCGTTCGGTCTGTGCCGAGCGAACCGCCTCCCGATCATCGTCTTCAACATCAACCAGCCCCGCGCCGTCGCTCGGGTCCTTCAGGGTGAGCGGGTGGGGACCATCGTCCGATGACCACCATTCCCGAGCTGACCAAGCACGCGCGCGAAGCGATGCACAAGGCAGTCGAAGCGACCAAGCGGGAGCTGACCACCATCCGAAGCGGCAGGGCGACGACCTCGCTGCTCGACCTCGTGCGAGTCGACGCCTACGGCAGCCAGGTGCCGCTCAATCAGGTCGGTCTGGTCTCCGCGCCCGAGCCGAGGCTGCTCACGGTGCAGCCGTTCGACAAGGGGCTCTCTTCGGCCATCGAGAAGGCCATCCGCGAGGCGGATCTCGGCCTCAATCCGGCGACGCAAGGCAATCTCATTCGCGTGCCGCTCCCAGCCTTGTCCGAGGAGCGGCGCCGGGATCTGGTCAAGGTGGTCCACAAGCTCGCGGAGGAGGGACGGATCGCCGTGCGCCATGCCCGCACCGAGACGATCGCGAAGCTCAAGAAGCTCGAGCACACGTCCGAGGACGAGGAGCGGCGCGCCGAAAAAGACGTCCAGAAGCTGCACGACGAGCACATCAAGCAGCTCGATCAGGTCCTTCACGTCAAAGAAGCGGAGATCATGGAAGTCTGACGGCATGAGCGACGATCTTCTCGAGCGCGTACGGGTTCAGGGCGCGGTTCCGGCCCACGTCGCCATCATCATGGATGGCAACGGGCGTTGGGCCCGGGAACGGTCGCTGCCACGACCGCTGGGACACGCGGCCGGCATGGCGGCGGTTCGAGAGGCGATCGAGGGTTGCCTCGACGCCGGCGTGGGTGTCCTCACGCTGTTCGCCTTCAGTCAGGAGAATTGGCAGCGCCCGCCGGACGAGATCGAGGCGCTGATGCAGCTCCTCGAGGAATACATCGCGAAGGAGCTGGCCGAGCTGCGCGCGCGGGGTGCGCGCGTGCACGTGTTGGGCGACGTTTCCCGCCTCCAGGCCAGCGCCCGCTCCGCGCTCGACCGGTTCGTGAAGGAGACGGCGGGCGGCACCGAGCTCGATCTCAACCTCTGCATTTCCTATAGCTCCCGGGCGGAGCTGGTGCGCGCGGCGCGGCTTCTGGCCGAAGAGGTACAGGACGGCCGCCTGCACCCGGCGGAGATCGACGAAGCCGCGATCGGCCGGCGGCTGTACACCGCGGCATGGCCCGATCCCGACCTTCTGATCCGCACCTCCGGAGAGATGCGGATCTCGAACTTTCTGCTCTGGCAGCTCGCGTACGCCGAGCTGTACGTCACGCCCGTGCTCTGGCCGGATTTCACCCGCCGCGACCTCTTCGAAGCCATCCTCGCGTTTCAGGGGCGCGACCGCCGGTTCGGGCGCGTGTCCGTCTGATGGATCGCAACCTGGCGCAACGGGTCGCCTTTGCGGCGGTCGCCATTCCGGTCGTGCTCGCCGTCGTCTGGTATGGTGGATGGCTCCTCGTCGGACTTGCCATGGTCGTCGCCGTGCTCGGCGCGCACGAGCTGTACGGCCTGGCTCGCCGCACCGGCGTGACTCCGCTCGATGCTCCCGGTCTCGCTGGCGCCGCCCTGGTTCCGCCGGCGGTCTACTCGGTGCTCAAGGATCCCGCCGGGCCGGTGGGGGTCGCGTGGCCCTATGCGGCGGCGCTCTGGCTCGTCGGACTTCTCAGCGTGGCGCTGTGGAGGCGCGGCCCGAGCGACCGGCCGCTGGAAGCGGTGGCGGTGACGCTGCTCGCCGTGGCTTACGCCGGCGCGCTGCCCGCTTTCTTGATTGATATCCGGCACGGATCCCACGAAACCCGTTCGTGGGCCGGCGCCTGGTTGGTGTTCTTCCCGCTCGTGGTCACCTGGGTGTGTGACACGGCCGCGATGTTCGCGGGCCGGGCCATCGGAGGGCCGAAGTTGGCGCCGACCGTGAGCCCGGGAAAGACCCGCGTCGGCGGCGTGGCGGGCGTGGTCGGCGCCTTGGTGGTGGCACCGGTCTTCAGCGCGTTCGTGTTTCCGCGGGTCGGGCTCACCGTTCCGCTGACGGCCCTGCTCGTGATCGCGGCGGTGATCGCCGTCGCCGGGCAGGTCGGGGATTTGGCGGAATCGCTCTTCAAGCGGCAGGCGGGCGTCAAGGACTCGAGTCACCTCATCCCCGGACACGGCGGCGTGCTCGATCGGCTCGACGCGCTGTACTTCGTCATTCCGGTGACCGCGGCGCTCTATCGGGCGTTCGGAGTACGCTGATGCGGGGCGTCGCGCTGCTCGGCTCGACCGGCTCCATCGGGCGGAGCACGCTGGCGGTGCTCCGCCGTCAGCGAGACCACTTCCGGCTCGTGGCGCTCACGGCGGGGTGCAACCGGGTGGAGCTGGAGGCGCAGGCTCTGGAGTGGCGGCCGGAATTCGTCGGGCTCGCCGAATCGCAGGCCGACACGCCCTATCCCTCGGGTCCCGGTGTCCTGGTCGAGGCGGCGTTGCACCCGGGCGTGGACATCGTGGTCAACGCCGTCGTCGGCGCCGCGGGGCTGGATGCGACGCTGGCGGCGCTCCGGGCGGGCAAGCGGGTCGCGCTCGCGAACAAGGAGACGCTGGTGATGGCCGGCGACCTCGTGCGAACCGCGGCGCGCACGGGCGGCGGTGAAATCATCCCGGTCGACTCGGAGCACAGCGCGGTGCTGCAGTGCATCGCCGGCGGTCCCGCGGCGGTGAAGCGGCTGATTCTCACCGGATCGGGCGGCCCCTTCCGCGAATGGGCCCTCGACCGGCTCTCCGCGGCCACCGTGACCGATGCGCTCAACCATCCTACCTGGCGCATGGGAAAGAAGGTCACCGTGGACAGCGCCACACTCGCCAACAAGGCGCTGGAGGTCATCGAGGCGCACCATCTGTTCGGTCTCGCCTACGAAGCGCTCGAGGTGGTGATTCACCCGCAGAGCATCGTCCATGCCTTCGTCGAGTTCTGCGATGGCAGCGTGATCGCGCAGCTCGCCTTCCCGTCGATGGAGCTGCCGATCCTGTACGCGTTGACCCACCCCGGGCGCTTGCCCGACGCCGGCGTCCGCCCATTCGACCCGGTGGCGGCGGGCCCGCTGACCTTCGAGCCGGTGCGCGCGGACGTGTTCCGTGCCTATCATGCCGGTGTCGCGGCGGGGCGGGCCGGCGGCACGGCCCCTGCAGTCTTCAACGCGGCCAACGAGGTGGCCGTCGCCGCGTTTCTCGACGGCGGCGTAGCGTTCGGCCAAATCAGCGACGTAATCGAGCATGTGCTGGATGACCACCGGCGTGAGCCGGCCGCCGATGTGGAAACCGTTCGGTCCGCCGACCGCTGGGCACGCGGTCGGGCCCGGGAACTTGTGAGGTAGTGGCATGCTGACGACGATCCTGGCCCTCGCGGTCGTGCTGGGCGTGCTGATTTTCGTGCACGAGGCCGGCCACTTCATCGCCGCGAAATGGGCGGGGATCTACGTACACCGGTTCTCTCTCGGCTTGGGAACGCCAGTCAAGGCGCTCACCTTCCGCCGAGGGGAGACCGAGTACTCGATCTCGTGGCTGCCGCTCGGCGGCTACGTGAAGATGGCGAGCCGGGAAGAGGACGGCGCGAGCGCGATGCTGGAGGGCGGCGCGGCGGGACCGGTGCCGCCGGATCGCGTGTTCGAAGCGAAGCCGATCTGGAAACGGATGGTGGTGATCCTCGCGGGCGTGGCGATGAACATCGTCTTCGCCTGGGCGGTCTACACCTACCTGGCGGCCAAGAACGGCGAAGCCATCGACCCCACCACGACGGTCGGCGGCGTCTCCGCCGACAGCCTGCCTGTCGCCGCCCGGGGGCTGGCCGCGCTCAAGACCGGCGATCGGATCGTCCGCGTGAACGGCGACACCGTCACCTCATGGGATGAAGTGCTGCGCCAGGTGGCGGGCGGGGGACGGCAAGGCGTTTCGATTGGACTCGCCGATGGTCGCGTGATCTCGCTCGACCTGCATCCCGCCGCCGTGGAGGATCGGGCAGCCGTCATCGGTGCGATCCGGCCCTACCGCATCCCGGTGGTGGACCATCCCGTCGCTGGCCGGCCCGCCGAGAAGGCGGGGGTGCTCGCCGGGGACACGATCGTGGCGCTCAACGGCCAGCCGGTGTCCCAGACGTACGACGTGTTTACCGTGATGGACTCGAGTCCCGGGCGGCCGGTTACGGTCACGGTGGGACGGAACGGAGGGCGGCGCGACGTCGCGATGACCGCGACGGTGGATCAGGCGGAAGGCGCCGATGGCAAGCTCCACAAAGTGGGCCGGCTCGGCATTCAGTTCAAGACGCCGGCGCGCCGGCAACCATACACGTTGCCGCAGGCCGCATCGGCCGGGGCCAAGGCCACCCTCAACGCGATGACGTTCATCGCCCGCACGGTCCAGGGCCTGCTCACCCGCCGGGTCTCGGCGTCGAGCGTCGGGGGTCCGATTCTCATCGCCCAGCAGGCGGGAGAGTTCGCCCGGCTGGGGATCGAGCCGTTCCTCGAGTTCATGGCGCTGATCTCGGTCAATTTGGCGGTCCTCAACCTCCTCCCGGTGCCGGTGCTGGATGGGGGGCAGTTCGTGATGCTGCTGGCGGAGGGGTTGATTCGCCGGCCGGTGCCGGCCGCCCTGCGGGAACGGTTGACCATGCTGGGCCTGGTGGTGGTGGTACTCCTGATGGTGCTCGCCTTCTCCAACGACATTCGGCGGTTGCTGGGCGGCTGATTTCCGGTCCGGCGAGGAGTCGTGTCCCCATACCGGACCTTGCCGCCCCGGGGGGAAACCCTTGCTGGAGGGGCGATCTGTAGGTTATTATTCCATGCTAACATAGAACCGAAAAACGAATCGTCCCCAAGGAACTCCGCAGCATGCCTTTCGACAAGCAGACCGTGGTCGTCAAGCACCGCCGGCACGAAACGGATACCGGCTCGGCCAGGGTCCAGGTCGCGCTCCTCACGGAGCGGATCAACTCGCTCACCGACCATTTCCGCACCCACCCCAAGGACCACCATGGCCGCCGGGGGCTGCTGAAGATGGTCGGCACGCGTCGCCGTCTCCTCCAGTATCTCAAGCGTAGCGAGTTGCCGACGTATCGCACGCTCATCGAGGAGCTCGGGCTCCGTCACTAAGGCCCGCGGGTTCGCGAGGGCGCCCCGAACGAGCACAGCGGGGCGCCCTCGGCGCATTGGTGTGCTCTGACTTTGGAATCACACGTGACCGTACAACGGATCGAACAAGAATTCGCCGGACGCCGTCTCCTGATCGAGACCGGCCGACTGGCGAAGCAGGCCGCGGGCTCCGCCCTGGTGCAGTTCGGCGACACGATGGTCCTCGCCGCCGTCACCGTCTCCCCCAACGTTTCCACGCTCCCCTTCTTCCCGCTCACCGTCGAATACCGTGAAAAGACGTACGCTGCGGGCAAGATCCCCGGCGGATTCTTGAAGCGGGAAGGCCGGCCGTCGGACAAGGAGATTCTCGCCAGCCGACTCATCGACCGCAGCGTCCGCCCGCTGTTCCCCGAGGGCTTCAAGAACGAAGTGCAGGTCTTCGTCACCGTGCTCTCCGCCGATCAGGAGAACGATGCCGACATCCTGGGCGCCGTGGCGGCCTCGGTGGCGCTCAGCGTCTCGACGGTGCCATGGAACGGACCGCTCGCGGCGGTCCGGGTCGGGAAGCTCGAAGGCAAGTGGGTCTTGAACCCGACGTTCCAGCAGCTCGAGTTCTCGACGATCGACCTGGTCGTGAGCGGCTCGGCCGACGCGATCTACATGGTCGAAGGGGGCTCGCTCGAGATCTCCGAGACCGAAATGCTCGAGGCGCTCAAGGTGGCGCAGAAGGGCATCAAGGACATCATCGCGCTCGAGCGGAAGGTCATCGACGCGGCCCCGCGGCGGAAGATCGCCTGGGAGCGCGCCGTTCCCGACGCCGCGATGGTGGCCCGAGTGCGGGAGCTGGCTGAGAAGGCCATGGCCTCCGCCATCAACGCGAAGGACAAGGCCGCCCGCGCGAACAGCGTGAAGGAGTTGCGGCTCGGCGTCCTGACGCAGCTCGCGACCGAGTTCCCCGACAAGCCGAAGGACATCGCGGCGGAACTGGACGAGATCGAGTATCGGGTCATGCGGGCGCAGGTGCTCGACAAGGGCGAGCGGGTTGACGGCCGCGACCTCGACACCATCCGCCCGATCTCGATCGAAGCGGGGCTGCTGCCCCGGGCGCATGGATCGGCCCTCTTTCAGCGGGGCGAGACGCAGGCGCTCGCGTCGGTGACGTTGGGGACCGCGGATGACGAGCAGCGGATCGACAGCATCGACGTCCTGGGAGAGACCACCAAGTCGTTCATGCTGCACTACAACTTCCCGCCGTACTCGACGGGCGAGGTCAAGATGATCCGCGGCACCAGCCGCCGCGAGATCGGTCACGGGGCGCTCGCGGAACGCGCGCTCCAGCCGCTGCTGCCGCACTACGAAGATTTCCCCTACACGCTGCGCGTGGTGTCGGAGGTGCTGGAGTCGAACGGCTCGTCGTCGATGGCGACGGTGTGCTCCGGCTCGCTCGCCTTGCTCGACGCGGGCGTGCCGATGAAGGCGGCCTGCGCCGGCGTAGCGATGGGTCTCGTGAAGGAGGGCGACAAGGTCGCGATCCTGACCGACATCCTGGGCTCCGAGGACGCGCTCGGCGACATGGACTTCAAGGTCGCCGGGACGACGCGGGGGATCACCTCGATTCAGATGGACATCAAGATCGAGGGCCTCACGATCGACATCATGAAGGAGGCGCTCGAGCGGGCGCGAAAGGGCCGTCTCCACATCCTCGCCGAGATGGACAAGGTGCTGTCGAAGCCGCGGCCGGAGTTGTCCCCGTACGCTCCGCGCATCATCACGATCCAGATCAAGCCGGAGAAGATCGGCGACGTGATCGGTCCCAAGGGCAAGACGATCCGCGGGATCCAGGACGCCACCGGTGCCAAGATCAACGTGGACGACAGCGGACTCATCACCATCGCGGCGGTGGGCGGCGAGGCCGGCGAGAAGGCCCGCGAGATGGTCGCCGCCATCGTGGCGGAGCCCGAGGTCGGACGGGTGTATGAGGGGCCCGTCAAGAGCACGACACCATTCGGCGCCTTCGTGGAGATCATTCCCGGGGTCGAGGGCTTGCTGCACATCAGCGAGCTGCAACACGGGCGTACCGAGAAGACGGAGGATGTCGTGAAGAAGGGCGACATCGTGCAGGTGAAGTTGCTCGAGGTGGACGATCGCGGCCGCATGAAGCTTTCCCGGAAGGCGCTCATCCCCAAGGAGTAGGCCTCGTGGACTCAGTCCTCCTGGACACGGGGCTCCGGCGCAGCGACGCGCCGTCGGGCCTCGTGGTCCTGTCCGAGGCGATGCCGGGCGTGCGCTCCGCCGCGCTCGGCATTTTCGTGCGCACGGCCAGCGCGCACGAGCCGCGGGGCAAAATGGGCGTGTCCCATCTGCTCGAGCACATGGTGTTCAAGGGCACGGAGCGCCGGACGGCCAAGCAGCTCGCGCTCGAGCTCGAGGTCAGGGGCGGAGCGCTCGACGCGTTCACCGGTCGCGATTTCACCAGCTATCAGGCCCACGTCCTCGACGAAGACATGCCCCTGGCGGTGGATATCCTCACCGACCTGGTGCGCCGGCCGCTACTCACCGAGCGGGATCTCGTCCCCGAGCGCAACGTCATTCTGGAGGAGATCAACGGGGTTCTCGATACGCCCGACGATCTCGTCTACGAGCTGCACGCCGAGACGCTCTGGCCCCGCCACCCCTACGGCTATTCGATCTTGGGAACGCCGGAGACGGTCGGCGCCCTGGGGGCGTCCGATCTGCGGACGTTGCACGACTCGGCCTACTACCCCGGCAACTGCGTCGTCGCGGCCGCGGGCAACGTGGATCACGATCGGTTGCTCGAGGTGCTGGGCCGTGAAGGCTGGCTGGAGCGGAAC
>DATHMJ010000137.1:0-3747 GCA_035487215.1 Gemmatimonadales bacterium | reverse complement strand
ACAGCGCTAGAGCATAAACCAGCGGGACGGGACGGCGCCAGCGTCGCTGACTAGAGGAGGCTGACACGGACGAGTCTCGAATCGCCCTTTCATCTCAGCTTGACGCGGCCGAGCCCGCTATACGACTCTCTTTCCCCGTGGGGGGAGGAAGGGCTACAGGCCCATGCATCGGACTCTCTCCGCCGTTGGACTCGCTGCACTCTACCTCGCGTTCGGAGTTGCTCTGCTGGTCGGAGGTGAGGGAGCGGCGGCCAGCCCGTCTCATCTATCGGTCCGCATCAACGGTCGCGTGCTCAGAGTGCGTGGCCAGAGGCTGAAATTTGCCTACGAGCCCAGCGGTGCGCTCGCGGTCATTGACGTCACGGCGACCAAAGGTAGGCACTTCAACCGCACGCTCAATTTCGTGTGCGTCGGCGCCAATCTCACGATGACGCCCCTGCCTGTGACCTTCCCGCAGTGCAGCGGGCTTTACCAGGAAACACGGCTTGGACTCCCTCCGTCGGTAAAGGCGTGGCAGACGGCCGTGGGGGTTCAGGTCACGATCGAGGCCTTCGATGGGACTCGGGCTCGCGGAACGTTCACCGGAACCCTTCAGTTCTTCGCGCCAGGAAGACCACCCGCCAGCTTCCGGAACGGTACGTTTGACGCCGACGTCAGCGCCTACAACCCGACCGCCTCGAACAGCGCCTCGAGTTCTCGGCCGTGGGCGGTCGGTTCCTCGTCCACGTCGAAGCCCCGTGAGGCGGCTTCACAGTAACAGCAAAACCAGGCGCATGAACTCGTTCTCCTTCGTGATGAACTAGCGTCGCGGATCTGGATACCGCCCCCTCGTGGCCTCGGGGGCAAGGGGTTTCGAAGGAGGCGGTCAGCGCGTGAGCGCGAAGATCGGACGCGCGCCGGTCAGGCCCTTCAGCTCGTGAGCGCCCCGGGATTCGAACGAAAGGCCCGAGCCGTCGAGCAAATCGTGCGTCGTTCCCGAGGCCAGTACCTCTCCCGGCCCCGCCAGCGCCGCCACGCGTGCCGCGGCGTGGACCGCCACACCGCGGGCCTGTCCGCCGACGATTGCGACCTCGCCCGTGTGCACGCCGGCGCGAACGTGAATCCCGAGATCGGCGACGGCGGGGTCCATCGCCGCCGCAGCCAGGACGGCCCTGCGCGCGCCGTCGAAGAGTGCCAGGAAGCCGTCGCCCAGGGTCGCGATCTCCCGCCCGCGGAAGCGGTCGATCACCGTCCGGATTCGCTCGTTGTGCTCGCGAACGACCCGCGTCCACTCGGTATCGCCCACGCGCTCGAGCGTCGCCGTCGAGTCACAGATGTCGGAGAAGACGATCGTCGCCAGCACGCGCTCGCCCAGGTCCTCGGGCGATTTCCCGTACGCGTGCCCGCTCGTGAACTCCACGGACTCCCACGGGACATCGCTCGCCACCCATGCCACGTGTCCCGGGGGAATCTCGTACGCATCGCCCGGCTCGATGTTGAGGGTCGTGCCGTCGTTCATGCGGACGGCGAGGCTGCCGGAGACGGTGTAACCGACATGGCGATGCTGGCACGAGTCCGTACCGGCGATCGGACCCACGTCCGTGGCCCAGCGCCATCCGGGCTGGAAGACGAAGTGGCTGACCGCGATCTCGTCGAGCATGACGATCTCGACGATGCCGTTCGGAAACCGCCGCACCTCGTCGGGGCCGCCGAATCCCTTGCGTTGAAGCCGCGGCATGATCCCGGTGTATCGCGAAGGAGTCCGCGAATTCCAGTGGCCGGTCGCCGCGGCTCCGGGGCCCAGGAGGATCCGGCCGGCTCCGGCAGCGCATGCGCCTCAGGGAATGGGCTTCCCGGCACCGGCGCGCGACGTCATCGCTGAGCCGTTGACGCAGCAAGTGCCCGTAGTGACAAAAGACCGCCTCGTGTGACGGGCTGCGGAATGCGACCAGCGGCAAGTTGTCGCGTCGGGCGCGGTCGAAGCGATCGAGCAGCTCCGGAAGGGCGTGCTCCCCTCCCACCGCCACGCATCCCCTCCCCATCCCACCCGCCACACTACGGCTGGCGCGCGTGAGCAGCGTCTCCGTTCGGGCGCACGTTCCGCGACGTCACCGGCGAGAGCCCCGGGTGAGCTCCGGGCGCGCGAGCAGGCCGCTCCGCGATCAAGAAATCAGCGTCCTCCGCGCTTGGGGGGCGCAGCCTTCCTGCCTGAAACGTTGAGCGCCACGGCCGCGCGGATGAGCGCCTTCAGGGCAGGCGCGTCGATCTCCTCGCCCTCGTGGATGTCGATGGCTCGTCGCGCGTTCCCATCGAGGCTGGAGTTGAAGAGGCGGGAGGGGTCCTTCAGGGAGGCGCCCTTGGAGAACGTCATCTTCACGACGTTCTTGTATGTCTCGCCGGTGCAGACGATCCCGTTGTGCGACCAGACCGGGGTCCCCATCCATTTCCACTCCTCGAGGATGTCGGGGTCGGCCTCCTTGATCAGAGCGCGGATCCGGCCGAGCGTCTCGCCGCGCCAGTCACCGAGCTCGGCGATTCTCTTGCTGATCAGCTGAGACGCAGACTCGCCTTCTTGCCTGGCCCCGGAGCGCTTCATCGTCGCCTCGTCGGAATGATTTGCATATGTCCCATTTTGGAGGCTGGAAGGAAACTCCCCCTTCCCCCGCACGTACGTTCGACGCGCGGCATCGCATGGTGCCGCCTCCGCGCGCCCGTCAACAACAACTCAACCCGGCGCCAGCCCGCAAGAGGGCTCCCCCATGCGAAAAGTGACGGCCCCGGGCCTACCGGAAGACGCACCGCGTGCCCCCGCGCTCCATCTCGACGATGCAGCGATTGCACGGCACGCAGCGCGACGCGGTGAGCTCGCCGCTCGCCATGCGCCGGACCAGGTCGGGGTCGCGGATCAGCGCGCGGCCGAGCGCCACGAACTCGAACCCCTCGGCGATGGCGCGTTCCATCGTCTCGAGGCGCGTCAAGCCGCCGAGGAGCATGAGCGGGAGCCGGACCCCGGCGCGGAAGCGCCGCGCCTGCGGGAGGAAGAAGGCCTCCTCGAACGGGTACGCACGCAGGAGCGTCCGGCCGAGGAGGCGGAACAGCAGCCGGCGGACCCGGTGCGTCTGGTTGCGCACCATTTCCGCGAGTGGCACCTCGCCGCGCAGCAGATAGAACGGAGACCGGGTCGTGTGACCGCCCGTGAGCTGGAGCGCGTCGACGCTGCCATCCTCCTCGAGCCAACGCGCCACCTGCACGCCCTCCTCCAGCCGGAGGCCGCCCTCGAAGCCATCCTCCATGTTGAGCTTCGCATACACCGCCACTCCGGATCCCGCTGCCCGGCGCACCGCGCGGAGGACCTGGCGCGGGAAGCGCGCCCGGTTCTCGAGGCTTCCGCCCCAGCGGTCGCGGCGCCGGTTGTTGTACGGGCAGAGGAACTGGCTCAGCAGGTAGCCGTGCCCGACGTGCACCTCGACCGCGTCGAAGCCGGAGGCGGCGGCGAGACCCGCCGCGACAGCAAAGGCGGCAGTCAGGCGGTCGAAATCGGGGCTCGTCATGGCGCGCGAGAATGCCTGGGCGTGCGGGCTGAAGGTGCGGGAGGGACCGAGGGGGGCGGTCCCGGTCGCGTGGGGGCTCGCGAACCAGCCGGCGTGCCCGATCTGGATCGCGGCGCGGGCGCCCTCGGCGTGCATGGCCCGGACGAAGCCGGAGAGTCCCGGGATCGCCTCCTCGCGCATCCATATCTGGTGCGGAAACGTCCGTCCGTCGGCGCTG
>DATHMJ010000136.1:0-2707 GCA_035487215.1 Gemmatimonadales bacterium | reverse complement strand
ACCGAGACCGCGCTCAACATCACCCCGATGTTCGCGCCCGACGGCCAGCACATCGCGTACGCGCGATCGGATGAAAAGGGAACCGACATCTACGTCGCGACGCTCGGCGATCGCTCGCCGCAGCGCTTGACCGCCGGTCGCTTCGCGGACAACTTGTCACCCACGTATTCATCCGATGGACGACGTATCGCGTTCATCTCGACCCGTGCCGGACCGCCGCAGCTGTACGTCATGGGCGCCGACGGGACGGAGCAGGAGCTCTTCGCGCCCTTCGACTTCGGCGTCACCGGGCCCTCGTACGCTCCGGAGTGGTCCCCCGATGGCTCGTCGGTGGTGTTTCATCGCGAAGTCTCCGGCGTTCCGCAGGTTTTTGTGCTCACCGTAGCCGGCCGCAAGCTCCGCCAGATCTCGTCAACCGGTCGAAACGAAGACGCGACCTGGGCGCCGGACGGCCGGCATTTGTGCTTCGTCTCCGACCGGACCGGCGCGCGTCAGTTGTGGGTGATTGACGCCGAGACCGGCCGCAACCGCCAGCTTTCCACGCCGGGCTGGGCCCGGCTCCCAGCGTGGTCCCGGCGCCTGGCCGGGGCCGCGGTCGTCACCAACCCTTGAGGCCAGGAGTCATGATGCGCCCATCGTCGATTCTGACGCTCCTCGCGGCCGCCACCCTGGTGGCAGCCTGCGGCAAGAAGCCGGCGCCGGAGCAGCCGGCGCCCCAGCCGACTCCCACGCAGGAAGCACCGCCGCCGCCGCCGCCCCCGGCGCGGAACGACGATGCCGAGCGCATGGCGCGCGAGGCCGCGGCCCGCGCCGCGGCGCTGCGCACCGAGCTGGGCGACTTGATCCATTTCGACTTCGACAAGGCCGACGTGCGGACCAGCGATCAAGGCATCCTGGATCGCAAGGCCGCCATTCTCGGCGCCAACACGTCGGTGCGTCTCCGGATCGCCGGCCACTGCGATGAGCGCGGCAGCGACGAGTACAACCTGGCCCTGGGCAACCGTCGCGCGGCGTCCGCCAAGCGCTATCTCACGGGCAAGGGTGTGGACGAGGGCCGGCTGGACGTGGTCTCGTACGGCAAGGAGCGCGCGCTCGATCCCGGCCACAGCGAGGACGCGTGGGCCAAGAACCGCCGCGATGAGTTCGAGATCACGGCCGGTGGCGACAACCTGATGGCGCCCAAATGAGGTGGTCGCGCCGGACGCGGCTGGGCGTCGTTGCCGCGGGGCTGGGCGCGCTCGCGGCCTGCGCGTCGTCCGGGGACGTCCGGCGCGTGCAAAACGAAGTCGCGCTGCTGCGGGCCGAGACCGCACGCCAGGATTCGGCCCGTGCCGCCCGGTTGGGCGAGATCATCCGCCTGCAGCAGCGGCTCCTCGATTCGCTCGGCTTGTCGATGCGGGCGCTCCGGGGAGAGACCCAGCAGGACCTGTACAACATCGAGCAGCAGTTGGTGCAGCTCCAGGAGCTCACCGGCCAGAGCCAGCAGCGGCTGAGCGAGCTGCGCACCCAGCTCGAGGCCCGTCAAGCGGAAATCAGCGCGACCAACACGGCCCCGCCCGGCGCAACCCCCGGGGCGTCGGGCGATACCACCCGGTCGGCCGCGCCCGCGCCGGCCGCAAGTGCCGACGAGATGTACGAAGCGTCGGTGGCGCAGCTCCGCCGGGGCAGCACCGCCACGGCCCGGACCGGATTCCGGCAGCTGCTGCAGAGCTACCCCACGAGCCAACGGGCGCCGGATGCGATCTACTTCCTGGGCCAGAGCTTCGCGGCGGAGAATCCGGATTCGGCGGCGGCGTACTACAAACAGGTAATCGACCGGTACCCCCAGTCACCTCGCGCCTCGGCGGCGCTTTACAACCTCGGGCTTCTCGCGGAACGGCGGAAGGATTCCGGGGGCGCGAAGGCCGCGTACCAGCGGGTCGTGCAGCAGTATCCGCGTTCGGGCGAAGCAGCGCTGGCGCGCGACCGTCTCAAGTCGCTGGGGCGCTAGACTCGGGCGCCTCGCCCAGCGGCCATGGCCATCGTGCGGCCGTGCATCGGGTCGAGCCGGCGCCCCTCCAGCCGACATTGGGTATGGGGAGCGGCGATCGCGGTGGTGCTGCTCTCGGCGCGGGCCGCCGCGCAGCAGCCCGGCCAGGCCGGCGGCCTCGGTGGTCTCGTGCCGGGACTTCGACCGGGGCAAGGCATGAACGTCGGCCAAGTTGGCCCCGGCCAACCGCTCGATACCGCGACGGCTCGGATGCTCGGGCTGCCGACCGCGCCCACCCGCAAGTTTCCCGAGCCGGACTCGGTGCTCACCGAGCTGCTCCAACGCACCGGCTACAAGTCCACCCGCTACAAGGCCGACTCCGCGACCTACTCCGCCGATGACCGCCGCATGCGGCTCACCGGCGAAGCGTTCACCGAGCGCGAAGGGGTCAAGCTGGAGGCGGACACGGTCCGGTATCAGGAGAGCAGCTGTCTGCTCGAGGCCGGCGGCGAGCCGCATCTCTTCGAAAAGAGCCAGATCCTGGTGGGCGGCACCATCGAGTACAACACCTGCACCAGCCGCGGCATCATCAAGAACGCGTTCACCAGCTTCTCCGCCGGCCAGGGTGGCAACTGGTTCATTCGCGGCAACGTCGCGGCGGACTCGAACGCCAAGCGTCTGTACGCGGGCTCCAGCGACATCACCAGCTGCGAGCTGCCGACGCCGCACTATCACTTC
>DATHMJ010000135.1:0-4736 GCA_035487215.1 Gemmatimonadales bacterium | reverse complement strand
TCTGCTTGAAGACCTGGTTGCCGGTTCGGGTATCGACCGCCACCGGCGCCCCTGAGACCTCGATGGTCTGGAGCTCGACCGGCGCCGAGCTCAGTTGGAACACCACCTCGATGTCCTCACCGTGCTCGGCGACTTCGATCTGTTTGGCCTGGGGCCGGAAGCCGATCATTCGGACCTCCAGCTGATAGGTCCCCGCTGACAGATCGTGAATCCGGTAGCGCCCGAACGCGTCCGTGGAGGTCCGGGACACCACCTGACCACTCCTTGACACGAGTACGTCGGCGCCGCCGAGCGGCTTCCCGTTGGCGCTATCCGAGACCGCGCCCGTGACGTCGCCGGCCGCGAGGGCAAGCGCCAGCAATGCAGCGAGCATGAGCACTCCGCACGTATGAGAGTGGACCGCCCCGGATCACCGGGGACGGTCGTGCCTGTCTGATTGAGCGAAAACGATCAGGCGCTACGTGCGGGAGGGGCTCGGGAGTGCTGCGGTGCGAAGAAGGTGGTGGCACGGGGTGCCGGAGTGTGCCACAGCGGCGCGGTGCAGGACAACTTGACCGGCACGACCGCGGCGCTTGGCGCCGCCGACGCGGACGGTTGCACGCGGAGCAGCCACCCCAGCGTACACTCGTCGCTGTGGGTGTGGCGGGTGCCCTGGGGCTCGAGGTGGGTGACCGGGCGGTCGGCGTGCGCAGCGTCGCGGTGGTAGAGCAGCGCGTCCAGGACCGGCGCGCCCGATCCACCGCCGAGGATACCGGCGATGAGCAGGACGACCGTGGCGCGGCCCAGCCGCGAGCGATGCATGGGCGGGAATATAGGAAGCGGGCGTCCGTGCGAGCAATGGCCGCCCTCGGCTCAGGTCCGCAGGTCGCTCGGATCCATCCGCTCGAAGGCCCCCCCGAGCCACCGTGCGAGCACGATCGCCTCGAGGCTCAGAATCACGAGTCCGGCGAAGAACGCCGGCCAAAACGACGCGGGTCCCAGCGTCCGGCGGCAAGCCTCGAAGACGACGAGGTAGGCTTCGCCCGGCACGAGGAGCAAGACGCCGAGCAAGACGAGAAATACGCTCGTGGCCAGTAACCGTTGCCCCAGCGCTTCGACCCCCTTGGCGGCGATCCCGATCCGGATCCAGCCGGGGAAGAGCACTGCCGCGCCGTTGTGGATCAGCATCGCCATGAAGTTGATCGCCGGCAGCAGGAACACCGCCTCGCCCAGCAGCCGACGGCGGCCGCGAGGGCCGAACCCAACCTGCACCGTCGGATCGTAGAAGAGCGCCAGACACGCGATCGTTGCCAATGCCAGCTCGAGCAGCGTGAGCGTCAGCGCGGAGGCCGCCGTTTCGCTCGCGACGATGGCCCAGCCCCGGAGCGGGTAGCTCCGCAGCAGCTCGGCGTGCGCCAAGTCGCCGCGGAGATCGTTGCGAATCCA
Source organism: Gemmatimonadales bacterium (assembly GCA_035487215.1). Lineage (GTDB taxonomy): Bacteria > Gemmatimonadota > Gemmatimonadetes > Gemmatimonadales > GWC2-71-9 > DASQPE01. Next base: position 3,311 of record DATHMJ010000135.1, on the reverse strand, counting down.
CTGCGGTCCCAACACCACCGCGAAGGCAAGCCAGGTGAGCGCCAACGCGCCCGCCATCTGCGCCAGCGTGCCGCTTGGGTCGGTCGAAGACGCGCTCCAGACGATTGCTCCCGCGGCGAACAGCCCGACGGCGGCGGCACGCGCCCGCCGCCACCGCAACACGGCCGCGAGGTTCTTCCAGAGCAGTGCGGTCGCGGGCCACCCCGTCGGCCGAAGAGGAAAAACGGGTGCCGACGGCGGCCGACCGCCGAGCGCCACGCGCCGGGCGGCCGTTCCACCGGTCGCGGTGCGGCGGGCCCGGGCCAACGACGCTTCCGCCGCGGCTTCTTCGAACGCGGCGTCGGAACGGATCACCCAGACGTAATGCAGCAGGAGCAGCCCCACCGCCGGCAGCATCGCCGCCCGCCACTCGGCGGCGCCATTCACACCCAAAGGCTGGACCATCGCCCGGAAGGGCCACAGGACGACGGAAAGAATCGGATGGTCGAGCGCCCGGATGACCGCGTCGTGCAGCGTCGGCTCGTCCCCACGCAGCGCGGCCAGCATCGGCGGCAGCACGTCACGTGCGCCCCACACGAGCGCGGCCGCCGCGGCGACGAGCGCCACTACCGAGACGACCCGATGCCGCAAGCCGAACCTTCCGTGCTCGACCAGACTCGTGCGCACCAGCGCGGCGCCCAGACGGTGCAGCGAGAGCGTGGTGATGAGCGTCCAGATGGCCACCGCGCGGAATACCGGGGAGACCCCGATCGATCCCCTTCGGGCGAGCAGCGTCCAGATCACGACGTTGAGCAGCACCAACGGCTGGTTGCTCAGCAGCTTGTAGTGAACCAGCACGCGCCGGGTGAGCGGGGCGGGGAAGAGAAACGTGACTTCGGCCGCAGAGAAGAGCAGCGCTCGGCCATCGCCGCCCGAGATCCAGGCCCAGATGACGAGACCAAGCGCCACCAGCGTTCCACCGGGGACGACCCAGTCTCCCGCGACCAGCACCGAGGGCGTCCGGCGCTGCTGCGACACGATGAACACCAGCCAGCCGACGCCGAACACCAGCGCGAGCAGGTAGCGGGGACTTCGCAACCGCGCGACCTGGGTGGCTACCCGATTGGCGGCGCTCCGGGCCGTCAGGTAGACCAACGCGCCGGTCACGGTCCGTTCCGATCGCGGCCGACGAGACGGAGGAACACGTCCTCCAACGAGCGACCGGCCAGGTCGGGCCGTGAGCCGACGATCTCCCCGATGGTGCCGAACGCCACCAGGCGTCCCTCGTGCAGGATGAGCACCCGGCTGCACAGCTCCTCCACGAGGTGCAGCAGATGCGAGCTGAGCAGCACGGCCGAACCAAGCTCCGCCCGCCGCGCAATGGTCGCCTTCATGTTGCGGATCCCCAGCGGGTCCAGGCCCGTGAGCGGTTCGTCGAGGAGAAGCGCCTGGGGCTCGTGAAGCAGTCCGCAGGCGATGGCGAGCTTCTGTCGCATGCCGCGAGACAGCTCGCCGGGAAGCGCCTGTCGCTTTGCGTCGAGCTCCAGCTCCCCCAGGAGACCCGGAATCCGCGCGCCGGCGTCGGCCACCCCGTACAAACGACCGACGAAGCGAAGATGCTCTTCGACCGTGAGGTACTCGAAGAGCTGGGGCTCGTCCGGGATGAAGGCGAGGCGGCGCTTGGCCTCGACCGGCTCCCGCTCGAGATCGTGCCCGGCCACGCGAATGCGCCCCTCGGTCGGGCGCACGATTCCGGCGATGCTGCGCAGGGTGGTCGTTTTGCCGGCCCCGTTGGGTCCCACCAGCCCCACGACTTCACCGCCGCGGACGCCGAAGGACAGGCTCTGGACTGCCCGGAGCTCCCCGTACAGCTTTGAGAAGGACTCGACCTCGATCATTCGGGCTCTCGATGCGGAACTATTGGTTCAAAATCGTGCTCGGCGCCGTCGGCGTGTTTGCCGTCGGGATGCTCCTGATCGTGATCGCCCGCCACGTGATCGCGAAGGGCAAGGCGGTCGCGGAGTCCAGCGACCCGGTCACCATCCCGCTCGCCTTCGTGCCCTTCCGGGTCGACGGCAGCCGGCTGGGGACGTTCGATCAGGCCGTCCTTGTTCGCAAGTCTCCCCGGCAGGTGACCGCGCTCAACCTCGGCGTGAAGCTCGGCGACTCGGTCACGGCCGTGCGCTTCGAGGGCTGCGTCCTGCTGGCCAAGTTCCTCGAGCAGCCGCCGCCGGCGGCCAAGCGCCACGCCGGCGCCGAGCTGAACGACGTGGATTTCACCTGCATTCGACCGGATTCGGCCACCGCGCTGGGGGCCACGCCCTTCGGTCACGTCACGCTGGGCCCAGGCGGGCAGCAGGTGCCGCTGTTCGTGCCCGCGGAAGTGGCGGAGCGCCTCCGGCACGACATGCTTGACCACGATAGCGGGGACGTCGCCGACTCCATCGCGGAGGCGGCGGGGCAGACGGCCGAGTCGATCGGCGAGGCCGCATCCCGGATGGCCGATTCGCTGTCGACCTATCACGAGCGCCGGGCGGACTCGATACGCGAGGCCGCGCTGCGCCGCGCCGACTCGGTGCGGAACACGGCCCTCCGCCAAGCCGATTCCGTGCGCCGCGCGGCCGAGCAGCTGCGGGATTCGGTGCGGGCCAAGCGCCACCGCCGCTGAGGTCGGATGCTTCTCGTACTCGATAACTACGACAGCTTCACGTACAACCTGGTCCAATACGCCGGGGAGCTGGGCGCCGATCCCGTCGTCTACCGGAACGACGTCTTGTCTCACGAGCAAGCGCTCGCGTTGGAGCCGGTGGCGATCATCATCTCGCCCGGTCCCTGCACTCCGCGCGAAGCCGGCATCTCGGTCCCGCTCATCCAGGCGGCCGCGGGGCGGGTGCCGATCCTCGGCGTGTGCCTGGGACATCAGGCCATCGGCGATGCGTTCGGTGGGGCGGTTGTCCGGGCAGACCGCCTGATGCACGGCAAAACCACCGATGTGGTCCACGACGGGAAGGGGCTGTTCGCCGGGCTGGCGTCGCCGCTCTGCGCCATGCGCTACCACTCCCTGGTGGTGTCCCCCGACCGGTTTCCCCGGGAGCTCGAGATTACCGCCTGGTCCGCCGACCGCCCGGCACGGACCGAAATCATGGCCCTCCGGCACCGCGCGCTCCCGGTGTTCGGGGTGCAATTCCACCCCGAGTCCATCGGGACGGTGGGGGGCAGAAGGCTGTTAGCGAATTTCCTTGAGATGGTGGCTGCAAGTGCAGCAGCCATAGGCTCTTAGCTAGTGGCCTTTCGCCCCAGGCCAATCGCTAACGGCTCACGGGTTCCGCTAC
>DATHMJ010000134.1:0-2176 GCA_035487215.1 Gemmatimonadales bacterium | reverse complement strand
GACGCGGCTTGCGACCGATCCCGGCACGGCCTTCGTGGCGGAGCGCGGGGGTCGGCTGCTCGGCAGCGTCATTGGCATGGATTGGGGCAGCCAATTCATCCTCGGGCCCCTGAGCGTCGACCCAAGCTGTTGGGGCCAGGGCGTGGCCCGGCTGCTGACCGCGGCGATCCTCGATGCCGCCGATCAGCGCAAGCCCGCGTTGGTCTCGCTCTTCACCCATCCGGGGAGCCCGACGCACCTACGGCTCTACGAGAGCTTCGGATTCGTTCCGATGTTCCTGACGCCAGTGATGAGCAAGCCGGTGGGAAGCGCCGTGCCGCGCCGGGCGGTAAGCTGCTTCTCGGTGCTGCCCGCTGCCGAGCGGGCCGCCGTCCTCGATCTCAGCCGCGACCTCACCGACGCGAGCTTTCCCGGTCTCGATCTTGCTCGCGAGGTTCAGGCGATCGAGGCGCAACACCTGGGCGAGACGATCCTGCTCGATGACTCCCGCGGGCTTGCGGGCGTGGCACTCTGCCATGTCGGCGCGGGTACCGAGGCGGGGGACGGCGCTCTCTTCGTGAAGTTCGCCGCCGTGCGCCCCGGGGCGGCGACCGAGTTCGAGCGCTTGCTCGACGGCATCGAGGCGCTCGCAGCCGAGCGCGGCGTGCAGCGGATAATCGCGGGCATCAATACGGGGCGGCGAGACGCCTATCGGCTCATGGTCTCGCGCGGCTTCCGGGCGGGCGTCGTTGGGGTCGCCATGCACCGGGCGGACAATCCCGGCACGCTTCGGCCGGACCTCTATATCATCGACGACTGGCGCTGATCGTCAGGGCGCCGGTGAGAAGCGGACTCCCGCCAGCATCGCCTTGAAAGCCTCGAGGTCCTGCTGCAGGCGCTGCGGAGCGGTGACCAACGAAGCCTCGAACAGGATCCAGTCGTCGGGAGCGTGGCCGAGCCGCTTGTCCTTGCGCTCCTTGCGAAGCGCGAATACGTCGATCCGCACGTGACCTTGGCGGTCGTTATATCGGCAGGTAGCGGTGGGCGTGCCGGCGAAATGCAGATCCTTCGAGTCAACCTCACGCGCGGAGTTCCTGGGGCATCGCTTGTCCGCTGTCTCCTTCAGAGTCTTGTCCTCGAGCGCGTTGTAGGAGGCTGAGACCGAGATATAAAGCGCGTCGAACGGGACCACGCCCGGGCAAGCGCCCGGCGCCGATAGCAGCAAGAACGCGCCCCGATCGGGCGCAGGCGGCCCGTCGACGCAAAGCGTATGGCCTCGCGGCGCGCTGAGCGCGAAGCCATAGCGGGAATTATGATAAGGCACGGGGGCCTGCACCGAGGCGAGCGTCAGCGCGACGGCGAGCTCGGAAAACCCGGGGATCAGCATGTCTTTCGCGAAAGCGGGTGCGGTTTATCGCGCTCAATCCGCAAGAGACGCATAGACCAGGTTCCGGAATAGGGCGCGGTAGTACTCGCGCCGGCCGGGCGCCTGGGTCATCAGGACCGCGATCAGCTCCTCCCGGGGATCGACCCAGGACACAGTGCCGGCGATTCCGCCCCAATAATACTGTCCGACTGAGCCGGGCGAGGTGCTGAGACCATCGGCGAGCCGCACGGCAAATCCGAGGCCAAAACCAAAGCCTGGCCCGGTCATGACCTCGACGCCGGGGATCGAGCCCAGATGATCGGCGGTCATGAACGCCACGGTCTTGCGGCCCAGCAGGCGGACACCGCCGAGCGCGCCGCCGCCCTGGAGCATCAGCACGAACCGCGCGCAATCCTCGGCCGTCGAGACCAATCCGCCGCCGCCGGACTGAAACATCGGGGGCTCGCGGACATCGAGCAGACTCACGGCTTCGCCGGTATCGGGATCCTTCTCGAAGGGCTCGGCCACCCGATGCAGTTGTGAGGCGGGCACGTGGAAGCCGGTATCCACCATGCCCACCGGCCCGAAGATGCGCTCCGCCAGGATCTCGCCCAGCGGCTTGCCCGTGATCACCTCGAGGACCCGCCCGAGCACATCCGTCGAGCGCCCGTATTCCCAGCGCGTTCCCGGTTGATGAGCGAGGGGGAGTCTCGCCAGGGTCGCTGCGTGGTCGGCACTGGTCTGGTCGGGCCGAGATACCTTTGCCTCCCTGTACTGCTTGTGGACGGTGCTGTCGCCGCGGAACTCGTAGATGAGGCCGGAGGTGTGACG
>DATHMJ010000133.1:0-8735 GCA_035487215.1 Gemmatimonadales bacterium | reverse complement strand
TGAGATGGTAGCTGTAAGTACAGCAGCTATTGGCTCTTAGCCAATGGCCCTTGGGTCCACGCCAATCGCTAACGGCTAATGACTTGTGTTACGGCACAACTTTTGACTCCAACCGGCACGTCTGTTAGCTCCGGTGATGCGCATCCGTGGCGTCATCTCGGCAGGACCCGTTTCCCTTTTTAGCCTTGCGTGTCCCCCGACCGGCGCTAACCCGGTCCGCGCCCCCCGGCCCTTCTCGTAAGCGGAGTCCCCATGCCGAGCGGCACCACCGCGACCAAGTACATCTTCGTGACCGGCGGCGTTGTCTCTTCCCTCGGGAAGGGTATCGCCGCCGCTTCGTTGGGACGTCTGCTCGTGGAGCGCGGTCTGAGCGTCACGATGCAGAAGTTCGATCCCTACATCAACGTGGATCCCGGGACGATGTCGCCGTTCCAGCACGGCGAGGTCTTCGTCACCGACGACGGCGCGGAAACGGACCTCGACCTCGGCCACTACGAACGCTTCATCGATCGCTCCCTCTCCCAGCAGAACAACATCACCACCGGCCGCATCTACCAGAGCGTCATCAACAAAGAGCGGCGCGGCGAATACCTCGGCTCCACCGTCCAGGTCATCCCCCACATCACCGACGAGATCAAGAACGCGATCCGGCGCACCGCGCCCGGACACGACGTCGTGATCACGGAGATCGGCGGGACCGTGGGCGACATCGAGTCGCTGCCGTTCCTCGAGGCGATCCGTCAATTTCGCCAGGAGGTCGGGCGCGACAACGCGCTGTTCATGCACCTGACGCTCGTGCCGTTCATCGCCGCGGCCGGGGAGCTCAAGACCAAGCCGACCCAGCACTCGGTCCGCGAGCTGATGCAGATCGGAATCCAGCCCGACATCCTCGTCTGCCGGAGCGAGCAGCCCATCTCCGCCGACATCAAGCGGAAGATCGCGCTCTTCTGCAACGTGGATTTCGAGTGCGTGGTGGAGAGCCCGGACGTGCGCTCGATCTACGAGATCCCGCTCCGCTTCCACGAGCAAGGGCTCGACCGCGTCGTCTGCGAGCGCCTGCGCCTCAACACCCGCGAGCCCGATCTCAAGCCGTGGAGGGAGATCGTCCAGCGCGTCCTGTCGCCGGCGCACCACGTGCGGATTGCGGTGGTGGGGAAGTACACCGACCTGCACGACGCCTACAAGTCGGTCCAGGAGGCGTTGATTCACGGTGGGATCGCGCACGACGCGGGGGTCGAGATTCGCTGGCTTTCCAGCGACCAGTTTACCGACCAGGCGTCGACCGGCGCGGTGCTCGAGGCCTACGACGGTCTGCTGATTCCGGGCGGGTTCGGGATCCGCGGCGTGGACGGCATGATCGAGGCGATCCGCTGGGCGCGCGAGCACGACATGCCGTTCTTCGGGATCTGCCTGGGCCTCCAGATCGCGATCATCGAGTTCGCCCGCGACGTCTGCCGGCTGCCGGACTCGAACAGCACTGAGTTCGCCCCCGAGTGCGAGTCGCCGGTCATCTCGCTCATGCCATCGCAGCGCGAGGTCTCCAATATGGGCGGCACCATGCGACTGGGCGCCTACACCGCCAAGCTCCGCCCCGGTTCCAAGGTGGCCCAGGCATACGGGACGTCGGAGATCAGCGAGCGGCACCGGCACCGCTGGGAAGTGAGCAACGCGTTCCGCGACGTGCTGGCGGAATACGGTCTCCGGCTCTCGGGCCAGTCGCCCGACGGCGGCCTGGTCGAGACCATCGAGCTGCCGGACCATCCGTGGTTCATCGGTTGCCAGTTCCACCCGGAGCTCAAGTCTCGGCCGACCCGGCCGCACCCGCTGTTCGTCGCGTTCATCGGGGCCGCCCTCGGGCGCCGGCGCGGGGCTCCGGCCGAAGCCAAGGAGTTCGCCGGCCTCGCGCGCTGATGCCGCCGGCCCGCCGGGCCATCGGCTGCGCGGTCGGACTCGCCCTCGGAGTGTGGGCGGCCGGCTGCGGGAGCGGAGGTGCCCGGCCGACGGCGACGGTGCAGGCCGCCGACACGGCGGATCAGGTGATCGAGGGATTTTCGCACTTCGTCACCGCGGACGGGATTCGGAAGAGCCGGGTCGAGGCGGATACCGCGTACTTCTATGAGGGAACGCAGCTCGCGATGCTGCGCCACCTCCGGGCGACGTTCTACGATCCGAAGGGCGCGGAGTCGTCGCGACTCACCGCCGACCGCGGGACCTACCGGTGGCAGGACGGCTCGATGGATGCACAGGGCGACGTGGTCGTCGTCGCCACGGACGGGCGCCGGTTGAGCGCCGAGACGCTGAAGTTCGATCCGAAAAAGAACGAGATCTCGACCGACCAGGCGTTTCGGTTCGAGCACGGGACCGAGTTCATCCAGGGGACGGGGTTCAGCTCGGATCCGGACTTCAAGAACGTGGTGACCGACCGCCCGCACGGCATCGCCGGGAAGGGCGTGCTCCTGCCGGGTCAGAAATGAGGTCGCTCGCCGGCCTCGCCGGGCTGCTGCTCGCCTGGCCCTTGGCGGCGCAGGGCGGAGCCACCTCGGACCGGTGCACGCTCCAGATCGACAACGTCGATCGCCAGGGCATCGCGGTCGAAGCGGGTGGCGAGACGAACTACTTCGCCGGCGGCAACGTCCGCTTGAGCTGCCGGAACGCGAAGATCACGATGCGGAGTGACAGCGTCGCGTCGTACGCGGGCGAGCGGGTCAACTTCGTCGGCCACGTGCACTACCGCGACACCACGCTCACGATGGACACGGAGTTCGGCACGTACTTCCGTGCGGCGGAGCGGTGGGAAGCCCGGGGCAACGTGAAGACGCGGAATCTCAAGACCGGCTCGACGCTCGCCGGACCGTCGCTGGACTACTACCGGGCGGTCAAGGGCGTGCGCGACACGACCGAGATGTACGCGGTGAGCCGCCCGAAGATCGAGTACTTCGCCAAGGACTCGGCCGACTCGTCGGCCGCCCCGGCGGACTCGAGTCGGGCCGCGTCGGAACCCTACGTGATCGTCGCGGACCGAGTGCGCATCAAGGGCGACGAGCGGATCTGGGCCGGCGGAACGGTGACGATCGATCGCAGCGACTTCAAGGCTCGGGGCGATTCGCTCCGCCTCGACACCGGGCCCGCCAACGACGGCACGCTCCTCGGCACCCGGCCGTCGCTGCACGGGATCGGCTCCGACAGCTTCGATCTCACCGGCCGGCGGCTCGACTTCCGGCTCAAGAATCGGGAGCTGGAGCACGTGGTCGCGAAGGGCGATGCCAAGGCGATCAATCAGGACTGGACGCTGGTGGCCGATACGATCAGCCACGATCTGGCCAAGCGGAAGCTGGAGCACACCGAAGCGTGGGGCGACAGCATCAAGCCGCACGCCACGTCGGCCAAGTACGAGATCCGAGCCGACTCCATGGCGCTCGACTCACCGGGGCAACATCTGCGCGAGGCCCGCGCGTATGGCAAAGCGTGGCTCGCCGGCCAGGTGGATTCGGTCACGAAGGAGCGGGACTGGCTCACGGGCGATACGGTGATCGCCACGTTCGAGCCGCACGATTCGGCGGGGACTACGAAGTCGGTGTTGACGCGCCTCGTGGCGCGCGGATCGGCTCGCTCGTATCACCTCGATCCGGATCAGAAGAAAAAGGGCGGCAAGCCGTCCATCAACTACGCCCGCGGTGACGAGATCGTCATCACGATGAAGACCGACGGCTCGGACAAGGTCGACTTGGTGGAAGTGCACGGGAATGCCGACGGCGTGCAGCTCGCGCCGTCCACGGCGAAGCCGAAGACCAAGCCGGGCCAAACGCCGGGGAAGCGGTGACCCAACCGCCCTGGCTCGCGCGGCTCGACGACACCGATGCCTCGCTGCCGCTGGCTCTGGCCGCGCTGGTTCGAGCCGCCGATACGGACGGGCGGGCGGCGCTCGCCGATGTGATGCTGGGATACCGCGAGGCGTTTCTCCGGCTCTACCAGCCGGCGGATGGGCTGGGTGAATCGGTTCGCGCTTACGTGACCGACTCCGTGCTTCCCCGCCTCGCGACCGGCGGGTGGGTTGAAGACGGGACGGCCGAGCGGTGGGAGGTCGTGCGGGCAGCGGCGCCGTGGTGGTCCGATGCCGTGCGCGACCGCGAGGGCGCGGCCGCCGCGCTGGTCGCCACCGCGGAACGCGCCGGGCTTCCGGCGGCCGTCCCGCCGCCTCGGCCGGCGAGCCTGCTCGAGGGCAGCGAGCTGACCAAGAGCTACCGCGGCCGCCGGGTCGTCGACCGGGTCACGGTGCGGCTCGGTCAGGGAGAAATCGTCGGGCTGCTCGGCCCCAATGGCGCGGGGAAGACCACGACGTTCTATCTGCTCACCGGCCTCATTCGACCCGAAGCGGGGCGAGTCACGCTGGACGGGAAGGATCTGACGAAAGCGCCGATGTTCCGCCGGGCACGCGCCGGCATCGGGTACCTCGCCCAGGAACCGTCGGTATTTCGGCGCATGACGGTGGAGGAGAACATCCTGGCGATTCTGGAGACTCGGCCCCTGCCGCGTCCGGAGCGCCTGCGGCTGCTGGAACAGATGCTCGACGAGCTGGGCATCCGGCACCTTCGTAAGGTGCGGGCATACGCGCTGAGCGGTGGTGAGCGCCGGCGGCTGGAGATCACGAGAGCCTTGGTGTCGGAGCCGAAATTCATGCTGCTGGACGAGCCGTTCGCCGGCGTCGACCCGATCGCCGTGCACGACATACAGACCATCGTCGCCGGGCTCCGCCACCGGGGGATCGGCGTGCTGATCACGGACCACAACGTGGAGCAGACACTCGACATCGTGGATCGCGCCTACATCATGTTCGAGGGGAAGGTCCAGGCCGCCGGCACCGTCCGCGACCTGGTCTACGATGAGCGCGTGGCCGAGCGGTATCTCGGGCCCACGCTGACGTCGCGCCTGCGCGCACGGCTGGAGCCCGCCGCGTGAGCCTCCGAACCGGTCTCTCTCAGCAGACGAGCCTGCGCCAGGAGCTGCGGGTCAATCCGCGGCTCTACCAGGCCATGGACATGCTCTACATGCCCATGATGGATCTCCAGCAGCACTTGAAGCAGGAGCTGCTGGCCAATCCATTCCTCGAGCTGCTCGAGCCGGAGGACGAGGAGACGTCGGAGCAGGAAGCCCCCAAGGACCAGGAAAAGGAGAAGGAGCAGAAGGAAAAGGAAGAGGAGATGGACTGGGAGGAGATCCTCCTCAACGGGTTCGACGTGGGTGGTACCCGCGAGCAGTTCGAGGTGCAGGAATACACCGAGCCCGTCACCGTCGAGACCCGCAATCTCACCGATCATCTGCGGGAGCAGCTCCGCATGCTGGAGCTGACGCCGCGCCAACACCTCCTCGCCGAGGAGTTCCTCGGCAACATGACCGAAGACGGCTATCTCGCGGCGTCCCTCGAGGAGCTGATCGGCTCGGTCAATCAGCTCGTGGCAACCCACTTCGCGGCTGCCCGGCAGGAAGCCGGCGGCGACGCCGAGGCGGCGGTCGGGGAGGGCGAGGAAGCCGACGGACCCGCGCCCGCGCTCCCCGCCGGTACCGAGTACACGCTGGCTGACGCCGAGGACATGCTGGCCATCATCCAGAAGCTCGACCCGCCCGGCGTCGGCGCGCGCGATCTCCGGGAGTGCCTGCTGCTCCAGCTCAAGGACGCCGGCGACATCGAGTCGCTGACCTATCGGTTGGTGGCGGACGCGTTCCCCGACCTCATCGCGCACCGGTGGAACGACCTGGCCAAGCGGTTCGGGGTCGAGCCCTCGGCGGTGCAGTCCGCCGCCGACCAGCTGGCCCGTTTCGATCCCAAGCCCGGGCTCAAGCACTCCGACCGGAGCGACGGCTACATCATCCCCGACCTGATCGTCGAAAAGATCGGCGACCGCTACCACGTCTTCCTCAACGACACCGGCATGCCGCGGCTCCGGCTGAGCCGGGCCTATCAGGAAGTGGCGCGGGACAAGAAGAAGCTGACGCCGGAGAATCGCGAGTTCATCGCGGCCAAGATGAACAGCGCCAACTGGATGATCCAGGCGATCGAGCAGCGGCGGCAGACGATGCTCAAGGTCATGAACTTCATCGTGGACCGGCAGCGCGACTTCTTCGAGAAGGGCATCGAGTACTTGAAGCCGCTCACCCTCCGCGAGGTCGCGGAAGTCATCAACATGCACGAGAGCACGGTGAGCCGCGTGACCAACGAGAAGTACGTGCAGACGCCGCGCGGCGTGCTCCCCCTCAAGTTCTTCTTCTCCAGCGCCCTCGCCACCGCCTCGGGTGAAGACGCGAGCGCCCGCTCCATCCGGGCCAAGCTGGAGAAGATGGTGTCCGAGGAAAACCCATCGAAGCCGCTCACCGACCAGCAGATCGTCCATCTCTTCCAGGAACAGGGCATCCAGATCGCCCGCCGCACGGTCGCCAAGTATCGCGATCAGCTCGGCATTCTGCCCGCGAGGATGCGCAAGCGCGTATGACGGTGGTCGGCTCCGCTGACCCCGTCGACGTCAGCGTGCTCGTGCCGGCCAAGGACGAGGCGCCCAACCTGCCGGAGTTCCTCGCGCTTTGTGCCGAAGCACTCGCGCCCGCGGGTTTCAGCTACGAGGTGGTGGTCGTGGACGACGGCTCGCGCGACGAGACGCCCCGGGTGCTTCGGGACCTGCGCGGGCGCTACCCGTTCTTGCAGATCGTCACCCACCGCCGCCAGCGGGGCATCGCCGACGCGCTGCGCTCGGCGGCCGACGCCGCCCGGGGCGACGTCTTCGTCTTCTATCCCGCCGATCTCCAGTATCTGCCCGAAGACATCCCGCCGTTGGTGCGCCCGATCCTCGATGGCCGAGCCGATATTGTGACCGGTACCAAGCAAGGGAAATACGAGAAGGCCTTCGTCTCCAGCATCTACAACTGGCTCTGCCGAGCCCTGTTTGGCGTGCGGGTCACCGATCTCAACTCGGTGAAGGCGTATCGGCGGGAAGTCGTCGCCGATTTTCCCCTGCGCCCCGACTGGCATCGGTTCATGGTGGTGATCGCGGCGGCCGACGGGTTCCGCCTCATGTCCCAGCCCGTCCCGGTGTATCCGCGCAAAGCCGGCGTATCGAAGTTCACCTGGACCCGCATTCCGGTGGGCGTGCTCGATCTGCTCTCGGTCTGGTTCCAGCTTCGCTTCGGCCGCAAGCCCATGCTCTTCTTCGGTGTCCTGGGGGCCGCGTTGTTCGGGTTCGGCTTCCTGGCCGGCCTCGTGGCCCTGGTGCTCCGCTTCGGCTACGGCATCGGCTTCCGTCCTCTCCTCAACCTTGTCGAAACGATGGTGATCGCCGGGATCGCGCTCTTCGGGTTCGGGTTCGTCGGAGAGCTGATCGCCGGGCTCCGCGAGGAGAACCGCGGCATCGCGCGCGCCCTCGGGCGTCTCGGCGGCGCCGATCATCGGGATTAGCCGGTGCGGGTCGTATTCGTGACCCACAACTATCCGCGCTGGCCCGGCGACCTCTCCGGCTCGTTCCTCGCCACTCTTGCCGAAGCGCTGGTTCGCCGGGGCGTCGGCGTGCGCGTGATCGCGCCGAGCGATCGGGGGAAGGGCGGGGAGGGGGAGATCGGGGGCGTGCTGGTACGCCGCGTACGCTACGCCGCCGCGCGTCGGGAAACGCTGGCGTATCGCGGGACGATGCAGGCAGCGATTCGCGGGCCCGGGGGATGGCTGGCCCTGGCCGGCCTGTGGCAGGCACTGCGCCGTGCGGCACGGGAAGAGCTGGCCGCGGGCGCCGATCTGCTCCACGCTCACTGGTGGGTGCCCGCGGGGCTGGCGCTGCCCAAGTCCGCGCGTGCCGTGCTCACGCTGCATGGCACCGACGCGGCCCTCCTTCGCCGCTCCGCCGTGGCCCGCCGCATCGGAACACCGGTGATCCGCCGCGCTCGCGTCGTGACCGTCGTGTCCCACGAGCTGGCGACGTGGGTCCAGACCGCGACCGCCACCCACATTCCCAAAGAGCGAGTCCAACCGATGCCGGTGGACTCGTCCGCCTTTCCCTGGACCACGGGTGGCGGCGGCATCGTGAGCATCGCCCGTCTCACGCCCCAGAAGCGGGTCCACCTCGTGCTCGATGCGCTCGCGTGCCTGGTCGAGCTGGGTCGGGAGACTCCGCTCACGATCGTGGGCGGCGGGCCCGAACGATCGGCCCTGGAGGCGCTCGCTCGCCGCCGCGGGGTTGCCCATCTCGTGACCTTCGCTGGAGCGGTGACGCCCGATCGCGTCCCGGGATATCTCGCCAATGCCGATCTGATGCTCTTCCCGGCGCAGGGTGAAGGCTTCGGACTCTCGGCGGCGGAAGCACTCATGGCGGGCGTGCCGGTCGTCGCCTGCTGGGACGGTGGTGGCGTGCTCGACATCGTGCCCGAACGCGGGGCCGGGCGGCTCACGCTCCCGGCTGCCGAGGCCATCGCCGATGCGGCGCTCGACGTGCTGAACGATCCCGAGCGCCTGGCCAAGGGGCGGGCAGAGGGCGAGGCGTGGCGCCAGCGCCTCTCGCCCGACCGAGTGGCCGAGGTCTGCGAAGGGTGGTACCGCGAGGCCTTGAGTGGGTAGAGCGGTCTGGCGCGCGCTGCAGTGGATCCTCGGTCTCGCCGTCCTGGCGTTTGCCGGCCGCGCGCTGGTCCGCAATTGGGCCGACTTCCGTTCCCAGCCGATCACGCTGTCCCCCCGACCGCTCTATCTCCTGGCCAGCATTCTCCTC
>DATHMJ010000132.1:0-5385 GCA_035487215.1 Gemmatimonadales bacterium | reverse complement strand
GTGCCCAGCTCGGTGAAGAGCACGACGATGCCGGCCAGCGTCGCGGCGAAGAAGAACTGGCCCATCGCCGCCTTGTCGAGATACCGGGTCAGCAGCGCGAGCGTGACGTAGCTCGCCAGCTTGTAGAAGAGGTGCGAGCCGAGGGCGACGCTCAGGTCGCCGGCCACTTTCGAGAGCCGTCCGCCGCCAGTGGCGCTCACACGAGCCTCATGACCAGTTGCCAGTACCCGACCGCGAGCCGGTCCAGCGCCGCCTTCGCGGTCCGCTGGAGCGGCGTGGGCGTGAGCTCCTCACGGAACGGAAGCGGCCCGCCGCTCAGCAACTCGCGGTCGGGCACGCGCCGTTCCTGCTGCACCGCCCGCCGGCGACCGAGTATCGCCGGCAGGTGGCGCACGATCCACCCGACCGCCCGCGCCCATTCGGGCAACCAGCCCTTCGCGATCACGGTGGCGAGCTGGGCCAGCTCGTAGGCGAAGAGCATCGGGGCCAGAAGGAGGAGCGTCTGCCACTGGAAATACTTGAGCAGCACGAGCCACCGATTCCGGATCAGGCAGTAGACCCGGAGCGAGGCGTAGCGGCCTCCCGGCCGCAACGACAGGCCGGGGGTGCCGTGGAGGTGCCGGCAGCGAGCGGAGGAGACCGCGAGAATCTCGCGTCCCCGAAGCCGGGTGCCGACGCCGAAGTCGTGGTCCTCGTAGTTGAAGAGGAACGACTCGTCGAACGGCTGGCTGACGCCGAGGCGCTGACGATCGACGAGAAAACACCCCGTTCCCAGCGAGCCGACGCGTCGGGTGTGTGCCGGGACGTCGCGATCGTGCCATCCCGCGTGATGCAGCGTCATGCCGCCGAGGAAATGGCACTCGGCACCATCGAACTGCACGATGTTGGGAGCATCGGCGTAGAGAACGCGGGGCACGGCGACCGCCGCGTCGGGATCGGCGTCGAGCGCGGCGCCCAGCCGGGCGGCGAGATCCTCGGGGAGGATCATGTCGCCGTCGAGGAAGAGAATCCGATCGCAGGACGCGGCCCGGAAGCCTTCGTTCCGCGCCGCCGCGGGCCCGCCGTTCCGGTCCAGGCGCACGATTCTGACGTCCGGAAACCGCCGGGCGATGAGGGAGATGCTCGAATCCGCGGACGCGCTGTCAACCAGCAGCAGCTCCTGACAGCGCGGCCTCTGGGCAAGCGCCGCGCTCAGCGAGCGCTCGAGGTACGCTTCGCCGTTGTAGTTGATCATGCACAAGGTCAGCGTCCCCATGGACCCGTCCTGGCTCGCGCTGCCCGGTGGGAAGGGCAAGAACTGCTCCGACCCCCGCCCGGCTCCTGCACAGGCTGGGAGACCGGGGGGGTTCTGGCGACCGGACAACGACTTAGGGTGGGACGCCGGGAGCGTCCGAGGGCGGGCTAACGCACGAAATTACGGGCCAGAATTTGCGTTCCCGGAAGGGGGCTGTGGCGGAACTCCCACACTTCGCTCCAGTAGCTCGCTCAACGGGCGGAAAGCGTACCCGGCCGCTTGCGCATCCTGAATAATCCCTGGGAGGGCGGATGCGGTTTGGCCGCGGTCGCCGCTGAGATTCCGGGGATCGCCGTCGTGGAGTAGCAGGATCGCGCCGGGCCGGAGCTGGTCCCTGATGCGGCGGCGAATGACGTCCGCGCCCGGACGCTCGAAATCACGCGCGCTCACTCTCCACCCGACCACGACATAACCCCAGCGCCGAAGCGCGAGGCGCACGAGCGGTGTCTGTCGCCCATACGGCGGGCGGAACATCTTCGGCGTGTGAC
Source organism: Gemmatimonadales bacterium (assembly GCA_035487215.1). Taxonomy (GTDB): domain Bacteria; phylum Gemmatimonadota; class Gemmatimonadetes; order Gemmatimonadales; family GWC2-71-9; genus DASQPE01. The sequence goes on along the minus strand of DATHMJ010000132.1, from coordinate 3,603 downwards.
CGGTCTCGTCGACAATTGCCCGGTGCGCGTCATCGATCTGCCGCCGGACGTCGGAAGGCGCTTGCCGAACGAGGTTGGGATGGTCGTGGGTGTGGTTGCCGATCTCTTGCGCAGCTTCGACGACAGCACGCGCGACGGCGGGGAATCGGCGGACCAGTTGTCCGATCATGAAAAACGTCGCGGGCACACTTCGGGAGTGGAGCGTCTCGAGAATGCGCTCCGTCCACTCCGGGTTGGGGCCGTCGTCCAAGGTGAGGTAAAGGAACGGCCCGCGAAGCCCGTCCCGGACTACGGGACCGAAGACGCTGCTGTTCGGGCGGGTTCCCGCCAGCAGCGCGCCGGCCCCGCCGACCGCCAGGATGCTCGCGGCTTCGATGAGCATGGGAGGATGCTGCTGCCGGACGTCGCGGGCGGTGATGTCGGATCCTACCGGGTCCAACGGACGCACCAACGGACACACCACGGGCGACAGGATTGCCCGCACTTGTTGCAGGGCCGGCGTTCGGACAACGCTTGCAAAGCCGCCTCGCCAGGCGCGGCATGCCTACAGCGTCTACACCTGCACTGTTTGAGCCGGAAGCGTGACACGCTCACACCTGGCTCCTCACCATCAGGAAGAGAGCCTCAAACGCGCGATCGGATGTAGGCACGGTGATAGCTGAAGTCATCGCGCGCAAGGGGGGCTAGCTTTCACCGATGATCACCCGCGAAGACCTCCAGTCCGTGTCGCTGCTCGCCGAGCTTCCGCCCGAGCAGGTGGATGCGATCGCCGCGCGTGCGGCTGACTTGATCCTGGATCCCGGTGATTGGCTGATCCGCGAAGGCGAGCTTCCCGCCTTCTTCTTCCTGCTCCGCGGCCGGGTTGTCGTGATCAAGAACGCGGAGGGCGTGGACCGGCAAGTCAACAGCTACGACCCGGGCGCCTTTTTCGGCGAAGTACCACTCCTGCTCAACAGCCCGGCCATCGCCGGCCTGCGCGCCGAGGAGCCCAGCCGCGTGGCTCGCCTGGAGGCCGACGACTTTCACGAATTGATTCTCTCCTCGCAACGCTTGAGCGACCAGCTCTTCGCCACCATGGTGCAGCGCATCACGCGGGTCCGGGAGGTGACGGCGGCGTTCCCTCGCACGGCGATCACCCTGGTGGGACAGCGCTGGGATCCGGCTTGCCACGAGGTCCGGGAATTTCTCGCCCGGAATCGTGTCGTCCACACCTGGATCGACCTCGCCGATCCCGACGCGGGGAGCAAGGTGCCCGGCGGGCTGCCGGCGGACGTCGCCTGCCCGCTGCTTGCGTTTCCCGACGGCTCCCGGCTCGCGACCCCGACGCTCCGCGCGGTGGCCGAGCGCATCGGACTTCGGACCGACCTGTCGCTGGCCGCGGCTGACGGCGCTTACGACGTCGCGATCGTCGGCGGCGGGCCCGCCGGCCTCGCGGCGGCGGTGTACGGCGCGTCCGAAGGCCTCAAGACCGTGCTCATCGAGCGACTCGCCCCCGGGGGACAGGCCGGCAGCTCGTCCCGGATCGACAATTACCTGGGTTTCCCGACCGGCCTCTCGGGCGATGAGCTGAGCGCCCGCGCCTTGCGTCAGGCCGAGCGGTTCGGCGCGGAGATCGTGCTGGCCCGCGAGGCCGTCGGGTTGGCGCCCGCTGGCGCCGACGATGCCCCCGGCGCCGATGGCTCGGCCCATACGGTGAGACTGGACGGGGACGAATGCGTGCGGGCCCGCGCCGTGGTCCTGGCGCCCGGCGTCAGCTGGCGGCGACTCGACGTCGAGGGGATCGATCGGCTGGCCGGGCGCGGGATCTTCTACGGTGCCGCACGCACTGAAGCCCAGCTGATCCGGGGCAAGCACATCCATCTGTTGGGCGGCGGGAATTCGGCGGGCCAGGCGGCGGTCTGGTTCGCAAGCTACGCCCGGCAGGTCACCATGATCGTGCGGGGCCCGTCGCTCGCCGCCAGCATGTCGCAATATCTGATCGACCAGCTCAAGACCAAACGGAACGTGGAGCTGCGGTTCAATACCGAGGTCACCGCCGTGGACGGTCACGATCACGTGGAGCAGGTCACCCTGCTCGATCGGGAACAGGGCACACGACGCACGGAGCCAACCGGCGGCGTGTTCATCCTGATCGGCGCGGACGCGGAGACTGGGTGGCTCCCGCCGGCGATCGTGCGGGACAGCGCCGGCTACGTTTGCACGGGGCGCGACATGCTCCAGGCGCTAGGGACATCAGCGGCGTGGACCGTGCCGCGCGACCCCTATCTCCTCGAAACCAGCGTCCCCGGCATCTTCGCCGCCGGCGACGTTCGCCACGGCTCGATCAAGCGCGTGGCGTCTGGGGTTGGTGAGGGGAGCATGGCGATCGCATTTGTGCACCAGTATCTGGCAGGCTGAGCGTCACGTTCCCGCTCGCTCGGAGCAGGGAACTGGCACTCGACTTGCCGCGCAACCCCAGCGAGTGGCCTCCGCAGTCCAAACCGAGGACGGCGGCAGGCCGGACCCAGGGCCTCCGGGGTCCACGGCGTCGGCCGCGCAACAGGAGCCAGGGTAGCGCTGATGGGCGGGTCCTACAGGCAGTGCGGCAAGTGCGGCAAGCGGGCGCTGAGCATCGCTACGCGATGCCCCCGCTGCGGCGAAGAGCTTTCCGCCCCGGGTACCCCGGCCGCCACCGGGGTCGACCGCGTGCCGGGCCTGCGCCGATTCATCTCGTCGGGGGCGCTAGGCATGACGATCGCCCTCGCAATTCTCCTGTTGGTAGCGGAGTTGCCGCGATTCCACTGGACCCCCGACCCGCGGCCGTCGCTCCTCGCGGCCGACTCCACCCCGTCCTCGTCCCAGGTGAGGTACAACTCGGTGGCGGCGGCCAGATTGGACACGGCGACCACTCCCACGCCGCCCCCCGCCAGCGTGGGCGAGGTCCTGGTGGCGCGGACCTGGACCAAGGTCCACAGGGCGCGGAACAAGGCCGCCGATGTGGAAGCCGTGCTTCTGCCAAGGGACTCGGTTGTTGCGGACTCGCTCGAGCAAGGCTGGTACCGTGTCGCGCTGGACGGAACGGTGATCGGCTACGTCCACCGCTCGACGCTCGTTCATCCTTAGGCACCCTCGCCGACCTCCTGCCGCAGACGCGAGACCGTCGGTTCGATGCTGAGGTGGGTACTATCAGTTCTCTCCGCCGGAACCTTGGGCTACTCATGGTCAAGAAACGATGTGGGTGGGTCGGCGACAGCAATCCCCTGATGCTCGAATATCACGATCGGGAATGGGGCGTGCCGGTTCACGATGACGGCAAACATTTCGAGTTCCTGGTTCTGGAAGGGGCGCAAGCCGGCCTGAACTGGTCGATAATCCTGAACAAACGTGAAGGCTATCGCCGCGCTTTCGCTGGGTTCGATCCGAACAAAGTGGCGCGATATACCGAGAAGCGGGTTCAGAAGTTGCTGCTCGATCCAGAGATCATTCGAAACCGGCAAAAAGTTGAGGCGGCCGTACGCAACGCGCGGGCCTTTCTCGCCATTCAGGAGGAGTTCGGAACTTTTGATGCCTACGCGTGGCGCTTTGTCGGCGGACAACCCAAAGTGAACCGCTGGAGGGTCATAA
>DATHMJ010000131.1:0-12046 GCA_035487215.1 Gemmatimonadales bacterium | reverse complement strand
ATCGGACGGCCATGGACCAGCGCCGTGTAGTGCCGGGGGATCCGGTACCGCGGGTGAGTGAGACGATGCACCGCCTCACCGTCGTTCGTGAGCAGCAAGAGGCCGGTCGTCATCACGTCCAGGCGGCCCACGTAGGTGAGGCCCGCGGGATCGCGGATGAAGTCGAAGACCGTTCGGCGACCGGCCTCGTCATCCGCGGTGGTCACCACCCCGAGCGGCTTGTGGAACGCGAGCCAGCGCCGCGCCTGCGCCTGAACCCGCCGGCCGTTGACCGTGATCTTCTGGCGCTCCGGGTCCACCTTGGATCCGAGCGCGGCTACCGCACCGTCGACCCGAACCCGCCCTTCCTCGATCAACCGTTCCGCGGCACGCCGCGACGCCACCCCGGCCTGCGCCAGGGCGCGTTGGAGCCGCATCTGGGTCATGACTCCGCGGGCACGTAGGCCTCGGCGTCGTCCGGACCCTCGGCCTCGGGGCGGTGCGGCTGTAACGCGACCGTCAGCTCCTCGGCCTTCGGCAGGTCGCCGAGATCGCGGAGACCCAGCAGCTCCAGGAAGAGCGGCGCGGTGCCGTACAGCAGCGGCCGGCCGAGTCCCTCGCTGCGGCCCACGACATCGATCAACGATCGCTCCTGGAGGGAACGGAGCACGCCGCCCGCCGACACGCCGCGGATTTCCTCGATTTCCGCCCGGCCCACCGGCTGGCGATACGCGATCACCGCGAGGGTTTCGAGCGCGGCCGGGGTCAGCCGCGTGGCCCGCACGGAGAACTGGGCTCGCTCGATCGCGGCCGCGTGGATCGGACGGGTGAGCATCTGGTACCCGCCGGCGAGCTCCACCAGCTCGATGCCGTGCTGATCGAAATCGTAGTGCTCCCGGAGCTCTTCCAGCGCGGCCCGGACATCCGCCAGCGTGGCGTCGGGGTCGAGCGTGGCGAGGTCCTCCGCCGTCAGCGGCCGCGCGGCGGAGAACAACGCGGCTTCACAAAGTTGCGCGAGAGGATTCACGGGCGATCACCAGGGGCGCGAACGGCGCCGGTTGCCGGAGAAGGAGCGCGCCCCGCCGAGCCAGCTCGAGCAGGGCAAGAAGAACGGACAACAGATCCGCGATGCCGGGATTGGGACCGAGCGCGTCGAGCCAGCCGATCTCGTCCCGGGCCTCGAGCAACGCTTCGATCCGCTGCATCGCGCCCTCGACGTCGAGGGGCCGGGCCACGACGCGGTGGAGCACCGGTATTGGAATGCCGGCAATCACGCGCTCAATGGCCTGCAGCAGCTCCAGGAGGTCGAGCGTGAGCGGCGGCGGCGGCAGCGCCGGGGCCGGCGGCAGGTATCCGCGCGCAAACCGTTCCGAGCGTCGCTCGGCGGCGCCGCCCAGCCAGCGTGCGATCTCCCGAATCTGCTGATACTCGAGCAGACGGCGCACCAACTCGGCGCGAGGATCCTCCCAGCCCTCGTCGTCGAGGTTGCGCGGGAGAAGCATCTGCACCTTGAGCCGCACCAGGCGACTGGCCATTTCCAGGTAGTCCGCCGCCTGGTTGAGTCCGAGATCGTGAATGGCCTGGAGGAACTGATCGCAGATGCGTGCGATGGGGATGTCGGCGATTTCGAGCCGTTCCTCGCGCAGCAGATGCAACAGGAGGTCGAGCGGTCCGGCGAAGGCATCCAATTGGACGACGAACGCCGGCTCCGCGCCGAGGGCGGCCGTGGGCGGCCCGCTGTCCCGCCCCGTCACCCGTTGAAGATGTTCCATCCGTCGCCCACGGCGTACGGGACAATGAGGTGCTGAAGCAACCCCATACCGAAATACGCCGGTCCAAGCAGCCAGTTGAACACCGAGGGGGCCAGCAGCATGATCGCGAGCAGCGGGATCATGCCGAACCGCTGGATCGAGCGGTAGCGCACACCCAGCTCCGGCGGCAGGAGATGATAGAAGAGATGCGACCCGTCGAGCGGCGGGATCGGGATGAGATTGAAGAAGCAGAGCACCAGATTGAGCCACACCCCCCACATCATCATCCGCTGGGCGGTGTCCACCACCGGCACCAAGTCCGGCGCTATGGTGACCGAGAAACCGATGATCACGAACAGCAGCGCGCACACGAGGGTGAGCCCCAGGTTCGTCACCACGCCCGCCGCGGAAACGATGATGTCTCCCCGCTTGTAGTTCCGGTACTTCCGGGGGTTCACGGGAATCGGCTTGGCCCCGCCGAAGGCGAACGTCCCGTGCGACACATAGAGCAGCAGAGCCGGCATGAGCAGGCTCATGATCGGATCGATGTGAGGCAGCGGATTGAGGGTGAGGCGGCCGAGCATGTAGGCGGTGTCGTCTCCCTGACGGAGCGCGGCGACGCCGTGGGCGTACTCGTGCGCGACGAGGGAGAACACGAGGACGGGCAGCGCGAGAATGATATCGTGGATCAGCGGCGGACTCTCGGGACCAAGGCCGCGAGAAGGTTACACCGGGCGCGGACCCAAAGTCAAAGCATGGCGACGCTTGACCTTGGGTCGCGCCGGACCTATTCTTCCGCCCTCCCGGATCGGGGCCGCTCGGCCCCAATACAGCGTCTCATGTCGAGGTGGTTGTGCCGAGAATCAAGTCAGCCAAAAAGCGCCTGCGCCAAACTCGCGCCCACACGGTCCACAACCGCACGCAGCGAAGCCAGCTCCGCACCGTGATCAAGCGCGTGCGCGGCGCGGCGACGGCCGCAGAAGCCGCGAAGGCCTACGCTGACGCGGTGAAGATCATCGATCGGGCCGGGCGCAAGAACCTGATTCACCGGAACGCCGCCGATCGCCAAAAGAGTCGGCTCGCAAAATTGGTGCAGTCGAAAAAGGCGTAGGCTGGTCGCGGCTCAGCGGGCTGCACGAAAGAAAACGGGGGCGCCGATCATCCGGGCCCCCGTTGGTGTCTGCGAAAGCTGCTCCTAGAAACTACTCGAAGCGTGTGAGATATACTGCTACGAATCAATAGCTTACGGCCATTGGCTAACAGCTAACTTACAACGCCGCCAACTCCGCCCCACAGCGCTCGCAATACCACTCCGTTGGCCGGTTCAGCGTCCCGCACTCACCGCACTTGAGCGTCTTGGCCTGCGACGCCTGTCCCGGCTTCACCGACGGCTGCGGCGCCGCGGTCGCCACTGGCTCGGCGGGCGCCTCCGGTCGGGCCGTCTCCCCACTGCGACGCGGACCCGTTTTCCGATCATCGCCGGAGACCGACTTGAGGAACGCCAGCTCGTCGCCGTGCACGACTTTCGGTCCGGACGCGGCCGGGGCGGCGACCGGTGGACGTCCCCGGCCACCCTCGGCCGCCGGCTTCGGAACGAAGCGAGGGGCCCCACCGCCGCCGGGCACGACGGTGAGATCCGGGATCTGATCCAGCCGTGGCGGTGATCCCGCCGCCGCGGCGATGTCGGGTGTGGGATCGGGCAGCATCTCGATCGGCGGCGGCGCCCGTGGCGCCTCCAGCTCGGCGATGGGTACCGGCTCGGGCTCCGCCGGGGTCTCCGGCTCGGCTTCCGGTTGCGCGGGCTCGTCCGGCTCGGCGATGAACCCCTGCACCTCGACCAGGCGGTCGATCTCGGTGCCGATCTTTTCCAGCTCCGTCTGCAACGCCTCGATGGTGTGCGTTGCCTCCCCTCGCATCCGCTCCCAGTCCGCATCGGCGTACTCGCCGACGACATGCCGAACTTCCGCCTCGGCGAGGGACTCTTGGGCTTCGCTCTGGCGGCCGGAGAGATCGCGCTGCGACTCGCGGTGGCGGTCGAGGGCCGAGCGAATCGTTTCGGCGTGGGATTTGAGCTCGTCGATGACGGCGTGCAGGCGACCTTGGTAGTCGGCCCGCACCTTGGCGCGAACCGCCGGCGGCGCGTTACCTGCCGCGGAATCGAGTTTGGCGAGCCACTGCTGGAAGCGAGCCCGCTCATGAAGCAGGGCTTCGATCGGGGCGCCGCCGGGTGAGGTGTCGTCAGCCATCGCGGGGCTTTCCTCTCAGGCGCTCGAGGGCGTGAACCTGGTCGGGACTCAAGCGGTTCGTGCGGCCGAGGAGGCGCGAGGTGAGAATGATCCTCGCCGAGTGCTCCAGACTCTCCATTCGGATCCGCGCGGTTGCGAGATCGGGGCCCCAGGTGACCGCGCCGTGATTGGCCAGCAGGACCGCGACGTGTCGCGCGAGCAGCGGCTCGACCACATCCCCAAGAGCGGGTGTGCCGGTCGTGGCGTAGGGCGCCACGGGCACTTGGCCCAGATACAGGATCAACTCGGGAAGCACGTCGGCCGGCATCGGCTCGCCGGCCACCGCGAAGGCGGTGGCGACCGGAGGATGCGCGTGAACCACGGCGCCGCAGTCCTCGTGTTGCCGATAGGCCCGCAGATGCAAATCTAATTCAGTACTCGCCCGCCGGGAGCCACGGCGGTGCGATCCGGCCAACGTGACTTCGACCAGGTCCCGGGTGGTGAGGTCCGCCTTGTGGAGGCCGCGAGGGGTGACGAGCAGGCGGTCGGGACCGAGGCGCACCGAGATGTTGCCGTCAGCCCCCGCGATGAGGCCGGCCTCCCAGAGCCGCCGGCAGCAGCGGACGATCTCGCGGGCGGCGTCCTGAGCGCGCATCGACGGTCCGTCAGTCGGGTCGCTGAAAGACGACCTGGCCCCGCACGATCGTGACGCTCGCGCGTCCGGTGAGGCGTCGGCCCGCGAACGGCGTGTTCCGGCTCTTGGAGAAGAACTCCTGGGGGCGCACCACCCACTCGACGTCGGGATCGAATACGGTGACGTCGGCGGGTGAGCCCGGAGCCAGCGTTCCGCCCGGGAGGCCGAAGACTTTCGCCGGCTTGGTGCTCATGCGGTCCACCAGCTGGGCCAGCGTCAGCAGTTTGGTCTTCACCAGCTCGGTGATGGCGAGGCCGAGCGCGGTTTCGAGACCGATGATCCCATTGGGCGCGTCGTCGAACTCCCGCTCTTTCGCGTCGTAGTGGTGCGGGGCGTGGTCGGTCGCGATCACGTCGATCGTACCGTCCCTCAGGGCCTGGCGGATCGCCTCGCGGTCTTCGGGTTCGCGCAGGGGCGGGTTCATCTTCGCGTTGGTATCGTAGCCTTCGCACGCCTCGTGCGTGAGGGTGAAGTGATGGGGACACGCTTCCGCCGTCACCCGAACGCCGCGCTCCTTGGCGCGCCGGATCAGATCCACGGAGCCGCGCGTCGACATGTGGCAGAGGTGGATGTGTCCACCCGTCAGCTCGGCGAGCAGGAGGTTCCGGGCGACCATGATCTCCTCTGCCGCCGCCGGGATGCCTTTGAGGCCGAGGCGGGTGGAGACCAGCCCCTCGTGCATGGCGCCACCGGCGAGCGTGGGATCTTCACAGTGGTCGGCCACCGGGATGCCGAAGGTCCGGGCGTACTCGAGGGCGGTGCGCATGAGGTGGCTGGAAACGACGGGCTTGCCGTCATCGCTCACCGCTACCGCCCCCGCGCCCACCAGCTCGCCGAACTCCGCCAGCTGCCGGCCCTTCTGGCCGAGCGAGATCGAGCCGATCGGGTAGACTCGGGCCTTGCCCGCGCGCTGCGCCTGCGCCTTCACGAAACCGACGACGCCTTGATTGTCGCAGACCGGGTCGGTGTTGGGCATCGCGCACACCGCGGCGAACCCGCCTGCCGCTGCCGCCATGGCGCCGGTCGCGACGGTCTCGATGTCCTCCTGCCCCGGCTCGCGCAAGTGCACGTGTACGTCGATCAGACCCGGTGCGACGATCTGGTTGCTGGCGTCGACGACCATCGCGCCCGCCGGCGTCGCGAGGTTCCGGCCCACCGTTTCGACTTTGCCCTCGAGGAGATAGACGTCAGCCGGCTCGTCCAGCTTGCGCGCTGGATCGATCACCCGCCCGCCCCGGACCAGAATCCCGCTCAATGGTCCTCCCCTTTCCCGGCCGCGCTCGCCCAGTCCGGCGATCCACCAGCCAGGAGATAGAGCACCGCCATCCGCACCGCGACGCCGTTGGTCACTTGGGGGAGAATCACGCTGTGCGGGCCGTCGGCCACGTCGCTGTCGATCTCCACGCCGCGATTCATCGGGCCGGGATGGAGGATCACCAGATCCTTCGGTGCCCGCGCCAGGCGCTCCGTCGTCACACCGAAGACCCGGTTGTACTCCCGGAGCGAAGGGATGAACCCACCCTGCATACGCTCGAGCTGCAGGCGAAGCACGTTGATCGCATCAGCCCACTGGATCGCGTCTTCGATGCGCGGCAGGATCGTGACGCCGAGCTGCTCCACGTGCCGCGGGAGCAGACTCGCGGGACCGCAGATCGCGACCTCCGCTCCGAGCTTGGTGAGTCCCCAGATGTTGCTGCGGGCCACGCGGCTGTGGAGCACGTCACCGACGACTGCGACGCGCAGGCCGGCGATCCTTCCGAACTTGTCGCGCAGCGTGAGCAGATCGAGCAGGCCTTGCGTCGGGTGCTCGTGCTTGCCGTCGCCCGCGTTGATCACGTTGGACCGGATGCGCTGACCCAGGAACTGGGCGGCGCCCGAGGCACCGTGCCGGATCACGACCATGTCGATGCGCATCGCCTCGAGATTTTTCGCGGTGTCCACCAGCGTCTCGCCCTTGGAGACCGACGAGCCCTGCGCCGCCACGTTGACGGTGTCGGCCGACAGTCGCTTTTCGGCGAACTCGAACGAGATGCGCGTGCGGGTCGACGCCTCGAAGAAGAGATTGACGATCGTCTTGCCGCGGAGGGCCGGGACCTTCTTGATCGGACGTTCGCTTACCTCCTTGAACGGCTCCGCCGTGTCGAGGATCAGCTCGATCTGCTCCCGACTCAGGTACTCGAGCCCGGTGAGGTCCTTGCCGAGGGCCGCCGTCATTTCTGATCCCCCCGCACCAGCTCCACGGCGTCGCGGCCGTCCAGCTCGGCGACGAACACATCGACCCGGTCGCCCGGAACCGTGGTCGCTCGACTGCCGATGATGTCCGCCTGAATGGGCAGCTCCCGTCCGCCTCGATCCACCAGGACACAGAGCAGAATGCGGCGGGGACGGCCGAAGTCGGCGCACTCGTCCAGCGCCGCCCGAATGGTGCGGCCGGTGTAGAGCACGTCGTCCACGATCACGACCGTGCGGCCGTCGAGATCCGGGAGACTGGTTTCGCCGACGACCGGGCGGGGACCCACGGTCTGGAGGTCGTCGCGATAGAGGGTGATGTCGAGCTTGCCGACCGGCACCTTGTTGCCCTCGCTCTGCTCGATCAGGCGCTGGAGTCGTCCGGCGAGCTCGACGCCGCGGCGCTGGATACCGATGAGGACAAGGGAGTCGGTGCCACCGCATCGCTCCACGATCTCCGACGCCATGCGCGCCAAAGCGCGACCGATGGCGCGGTCGTCGAGGAGCTGCGTGCGATTGGGCATCGGGGCCGGAAGCTAGTCTCCGGGGGGACGCCGAGCAAGGGAATTGGCGTGCGACGGACAGGGCGGGATTCGAACCCGCGAGCCCCTTGTGAGGGCCACACGCTCTCCAGGCGTGCGCCTTAAACCACTCGGCCACCTGTCCCGAGCGAGATTGCGCGCCAAGTTAGCCCGACGCCGGGCGCGCCGTCAACGCGCCTCGGTGCGCGCCAACCCGTCCGATCACGAGGCCAGATCGGCCCGACCCGGCAAGCCGTATCGGGCGGCCGGACCCTTCGCCGCCCCCTTGCCGGCCCCCCCACCTCGACCCGGTCCGAGCCGTCCGGTCGGGATTGCAGACCGCTGCGAATTGCGGGAAGCCGAAACGGGACAAGCGCCCTGGCGAGGGACCGGCGCGGGGGAACCTCCCGCCCCGCCCTCCTGAATCCCTCACTTGCGGCCCGGTGTCGTCCCCTCCACGAACTGGCCCGCGATATGCGTAGTCTTGCAGGCGTCCTGCAGAAACCGTCCGTCACTCAGGCAACCCTTGCCGGAGCACTACAGGCGATGCAATCCCCACTCGTCGTCGAGGCGTTGCGGGAACAGCTGCTCCGGGTCATTGAATGGCACGCCAACGAGCGCCCAGCCTTTCGGTGGGGCATGGTCATCCACCGCCGCAACGAGCGCGGTCGCTTTCGGTTCGGCTGTGTGACCCAGGGCGGAGAGAGCTTCCTGCTGACGCACACGCAGATGGCGGACCTCGCCCAGCACGCCTGCTGGCTCGACGGTGCGGTCCGCGTGAGTCTGGAGTGCCGGCAGACCGCCGTGGATCCCGAGCTCGAAAGTCTTCAGCGGGCCGACCGCCCGCTCCTGGTCGAAGCGCTCGCGGTGTTCTTCGATCCCGGCGCGAGTGGCGGTGAGGCAGCCGCGTTCCAAGCGATGGCCGGCGTACTCACCGCGAGCACCTGCCCCACCGAGTTGTTCATCCTGACTCGCGAGAAACCCGCAAGCTGGCCGATGTAGCTGCCTAGCTATTAGCCATTAGCTGTTCGCGGGTGCCTCTCCGCCGTCCCTCACTTCAAAAACAGCAGCTCGCGATACGTCGGCAGCGGCCAGAGGTCGGCCGACACGTGCGTTTCCAACGCGTCGACTGCCGCCCTGAGCCGCTCCATCGCGGGCTTGACCTCACGCTTGATCTGCTGGGCGTGGCGCAACGGCTCCTCCTCATGCTTGGCAGCCGCCTGCTCCAGCTTGGTGATGGCCTCCCGCAGGTCGTTCACCAGGCGCACGAACTCTTTGAGCGCCGCCGCCTGGGTTGGCGTCCCGGCGCCGGCTCCCTGAATCGCGGCAACGGCCTGGGCGATCTCGGCCTGGTGGCGCAAGGCGGCGGGCAGGATCTGGGTACGGGCGATCGAGATCATGCTCTCCGCCTCGATACCCAGCTGCTTCACGTACTTCTCGACGGCCACGTGGGTCCGCGAGTCGACCTCCGCTCGATTGAGGACGCCGTACTTCCGGAAGAGGTCCACGTTCTTCTTGGCCTTGAGCACCGCGAAGGCCTCGACCGAGTCGCGATACATCGGCAGACCGCGGCGGCGGGCTTCCTCATGCCACTCGCTGGAATAGTTGTCGCCGTCGAAAATGACGCGCTTGTGGGTTTTGATGAGCCGCTTGAGCAAGGCGAGCACCGTGGTCTGCAGCTTGGCCGGGGACGGCTTGGAGCCGAGGGCCCGCTCGAGGCTCGTGGCCACCGAATCGAGCGATTCGGCGACGATGGTGTTGAGCACCGTGTTCGACCAGGCGATGCTCTGGCTCGACCCCACGGCCCGGAACTCGAACTTGTTTCCGGTGAACGCGAACGGGGATGTGCGATTCCGGTCGCCCGAGTGCCGCGGCAGCTGCGGAAGGGTCCGCGCGCCCAAGTGCATGGTGCCGCCCCGGATCGTGCGGCGGGGGACACCCTTCTCGATCTGGGCCAGGATATCGGACAGCATGTCGCCCAGAAAGATCGAGATGATCGCCGGCGGGGCTTCGTTGGCCCCAAGGCGATGGTCATTGGCGGCCGACGCGATCGAAGCGCGGAGCAGATCGGCGTGGGTATCCACCGCGCGGATCACCGCACACAAAAACACCAGAAACTCGAGATTGGTATGGGTGTCGTCCAGCGGGTCGAGCAGATTGGCCCCCGTGTCGGTGGCCATGGACCAATTGTTGTGCTTGCCCGAGCCGTTGACGCCCGCGAACGGCTTCTCGTGCAGCAGCGCGACCAGGCCGTGCCGGGGCGCCACCCGCTTGAGCGTCTCCATGATCAGCATCTGGTGGTCGCTCGCGATGTGGCTCTGCTCGAAGAGCGGCGCGATCTCGTATTGGCCGGGCGCGACCTCGTTATGCCGAGTCTTCACCGGGACGCCCAGGCGATACAGCTCCCGCTCGACCTCTCCCATATAGGCGAGCACCCGGGGCGGAATGCTGCCGAAGTAGTGATCCTCGAGCTGTTGCCCCTTCGGCGGCTTCGCCCCGAACACGGTCCGTTCGCAGGTCACCAGGTCGGGCCGCTTGAAGTAGAGCTCCCGGTCCACCAGGAAGTATTCCTGCTCGGGCCCGACCGTGGTGAACACGCGCGACACCCCGCCCGCCGTGCCGAAGATCTTCAGGATTCGGAGCGCCTGCTTGGACAGTGCCTCCATGGAGCGGAGCAGCGGGATCTTGGTATCGAGCGCCTCGCCGGTCCACGACACGAACGCGGTGGGGATCACCAGCGTGACCACGCTCTGGTTCCGCATCAGGAAGGCCGGGCTCGTCGCGTCCCAGGCGGTGTAGCCCCGGGCCTCGAAGGTCGCGCGGAGGCCGCCCGACGGAAAGCTCGACGCGTCGGGCTCGCCCTGCACCAAATCGGAGCCGGAGAAGTTGAAGACGACCCCGCCCTGCCCATCCGGGGCCATGAGCGAATCGTGCTTCTCCGCGGTGAGTCCGGTGAGCGGCTGGAACCAGTGGGTGAAGTGGGTCGCCCCGTTCTCGATGGCCCAATCCTTCATCGTCGCGGCGACGACTCCGGCGACCTGCGGATCGAGCGACTCGCCATGGTCGATCGTGCGCATGAGACTTCGATAGATCTCTTTGGGGAGCCGTTGCCGCATGAGGGCGGGGGAGAAGACATCGCTGCCGAAGATGCTGTCGACACGCTCGGCGGACATTGTGCCGATGGCTGAGCCGTTGGAGGAAATCGTCACAGGCGGCGAACCTCAGGGGCGCAAGTTGATGGGCTGGGACCGGGGGTCGCACCCCGGCGCGGGGCGGCGAAGGCGTGAAGATAATCAAGCAGGACCGGACTTGCCGGTGCCCGAGCGGCGTGTTCTTCTTCTCCCCGACTCCCAGGGGAACCTCGGTGACCGACGCCTTCATCACGACCACCGTACGACCACCGTCCCAAGTGGCCCGAATGGCCGCTTTCGGCCGGCCTACCAGCGTCGCTATCAGCCCAGACGGTCAACCCGTCGTCGCGAATGTGAGCGCCCGATGAAGTACCGGATGGCGATCTGCTTCACCAGCCTGATCGCCGGGCTGGTGGCGCTTTACCTCCATCTCTGGAAGATCGGCAGTGTCGGACCGCTCGCCTGCACCGCGAGCGGAGGCTGTGAGCTGGTGCAGACCAGCCGTTATGGGTCATTCCTGGGCGTCGACGTGGCGTTGATAGGAACGATCGGGTACGGCCTCCTGTTCGTGACGAGCCTTGTCGGGCTTCAGCCACGCTGGGCCAATGTCCGCTGGCCCACGCTGCTGCTCCTGCTGCTGATCTGGCCCGCCGTGCTGTTCACTCTTTGGCTCAAGTACGGCGAGTTCGTAGTGCTTCGATCGTTCTGTCCGTGGTGCGCCGTGTCCGCCGTCGCCATCCTCCTGTGCGCCATCATGGCCACACTGGACTGGCGGCGTCTGAAACGGGAGCCGGGGACCTGACCGCGTGACCACGTTGGCCGTCACCCGCCCGGTGAGCGCCACGCTCGACCGGTGCGAGATCTCGTTCATCGAGCGGGAGCCGATCGATGTCGCGCTGGCCCGGCGCCAGCACGCAGACTACGAGGCGGCGCTTGAACGTGCGGGCGCCAAGGTCGTGCGCCTGCCCGCCGCCGACGACCATCCCGACGCGACGTTCGTCGAGGATGCAGCGCTCGTCCTCGATGAGCTGGCGGTGATCCCCATCATGGGCGCGCCCTCGCGCCGCGGCGAGACGGTCGAGGTCGCACGGTGTCTGGCCGAATATCGTCCGCTCGCTCGGCTCGTCCCACCCGCCACCCTGGACGGTGGCGACGTGATGCTCGTCGAGCGCACGATCGTCGTTGGTCTCACGGCGCGGACCAACCAGGCCGCGGTGGACCAGGTGCGAGCGCTGACGGCTCCGTACGGATACGAGGTCGTTCCGGTCGTTCCCCGGGGATGTCTACACCTCAAGTCGGCGTGCACGTATCTCGGGCGGGGGATCGTCTTGGCCAATCCGGAGTGGATCGACCCTTCCTGCCTCGGTGACGTCGAGGTACTCGCGGTGGGCCCGGAAGAGGCGTTCGCGGCGAACGCGGTAGCTGTGAACGGTCGGCTGCTCTACGCCGCCGGATATCCGCTCACCCACGAACGGCTCGTGCGCCGCGGTTTCGAGGTGCTGACGGTGGAAACGAG
>DATHMJ010000130.1:0-11637 GCA_035487215.1 Gemmatimonadales bacterium | reverse complement strand
AACCGGCCATGTGGTAATGGGTTGTACGGTGGGACGGGGGACCGGGCGGGGCACCCCGCCGCCCTCGGGCACGACTCACCCCGGGCGGTCTACGTGGCAATACGCCCGGGGCGTGGCAGAGACCTCGGAGTGGCCAGGCTGGGCTTAGCGCCCTCGTCTGCCCTTGAACACGGGTCGGCGCGGCTCGGCCGGCGCTCGGCTCTGGATCGCCGCCGGTGGAGCCGGAGCCGGGGGCGGTGATGCCGCGGGCTTCGGCGGCGGCTCCGCTACGCGGACGCTCGCTTCGTGACGGGGGCCGCCTTCGTCCAGGCGCTTGCGGACCATTTCAGCGAGATTCACCGGCTGGTCGCGATCGCGCTTGGGTGCGGGGGTAGGGGATGGGGGTGGCGGGGCCTTGGTCGCCGTCGCCCCAACGGCCGCCATCGGTGCGGTGGCCGTGGGTTGGCCCTGGGTGAGAATCGCGAGCGCTTCTCGCGCCGCGTCCTGGATGCTCTGCAGACACGCGGCGGCGGCATCGCGGGCTCGCCGGTCGAGCCGGGCGGTTTCGATGCCGAGCAGGGTGCGCAGTAGATCTCTGGCGGCATCGTCGGTGAGGAGGAAGCCGAGAGCGCGCAGCCGTTCCCGCATGGCCTGCACCGCTTCCGCGCTCGGTTCCATGATCCCCGCATTCGCTTGTGGCGTCATGCCAGACCTCCTTCCTTGCCGTAAACTATAAGGGCGGCGGGGCGCGAGGTACCGCCGGCTCCCTTCGGAACTCGGTTCCCTGAGGCGCGATGGAATCAGCGGCCTTCCTACGAGATCTGGCCGTCGTCCTTTGCGTGGCCGCGGTCACATCGGTGCTGTTTCAACGGCTCCGACTGCCGGCGGTCCCGGGGTACATCGTCGCGGGGGTCCTGGTCGGGCCGCACGTACCCACTCCCTTGGTCGCCGACGCTCAAACCATTCAGACACTCGCCCAGCTCGGCGTCGTGTTGCTCATGTTCTCGATCGGCCTCGAGTTCAGCCTCCGCCGGCTGGCGCGCCTCGGCCCGCGCATCAGCCTCGTGGTGCTGCTCGAAGTCGGCCTGCTCCTCGCTGCCGGCTCAGTGGTGGGGCAGTTGTTCGGGTGGAGTCCCACGGTGAGTGTGCTCGCCGGCGCGATCGTGGCGATCTCGAGCACCATGATCGCCGCCAATGTGTTCGCCGAGCTGAAGGTGGAAGGGCCGTTGCGGGAGCTGGTCCTGTCGATCATGGTGGTGGAGGACCTGGCCGCCATTCTCCTGATCACCGGCGTCACCACGCTCACGACCGGCAACCAGCCTACCGGCATGGACCTGGCGCGGACCGCGGGGCGATTGCTCGCGTTTCTGGCCGGCGCCTTGGCCCTCGGCCTTCTGGTGGTCCCGCCGTCCATGCGCGCCGTGGCCCGTCTCCGCCGAGAGGAAACCACGCTCGTCGCGAGCGTCGGCCTCTGCTTCGCCGCGGCGCTGCTGGCCCTCGCGGCCGGCTACTCGATGGCGCTCGGCGCATTCCTCGCGGGGTCGTTGGTGTACGAGTCCGGCGCGGGGCGCGTCGTCGAGCAGCTCGTGCGGCCGCTGCGCGACATGTTCGCCGCCATCTTCTTCGTCGCCGTGGGCATGCTGCTCGATCCCAAGATTGCCTTGGCCCACTGGGCGGTGATCGCGGTGTTGGTCGCCGTGCTCATCCTCGGCAAGACGCTGGGAGTCGGAGCGGGCGCATTCTTGACCGGCCATGGGACCCGACTCAGTCTCCGGGCCGGGATGAGCGCGGCGCAAACGGGGGAGTTCGCGTTCATCATCGCGGGAGTCGGCGCCGGGCTGGGCGGCGACGCTGCGACGCTGCCGCACGTCGCCGCCGCGGTCTCGGTGATCACCGCGTTCGCCTCTCCCTGGCTCGTGCGGGCGTCCGAGCCGCTGGCCCTCGCCCTCGACCGGCGGCTCCCCCGCTCGCTCCAGACGTTCGTCACTCTCTATGGATCGTGGGTCGAGCTGGTGCGGGAAGCGCCCCAGCGAAGCACCCCCTGGACACCGGTGCGCCGGGCCGGCCGTCTGGTGCTGTTGGACGCGGTTCTGGTGGCGGGGATGATCATTGGCGCGTCGGTCAATCTGCCGCGACTCCTGGTGGCATTGGGGGATCAGGGCGTGCCGCCGGGCCCGGGACGATGGATCATTCTCGGGACCGCGGCAGCGTGCGCCGCGCCGTTCGCGGTCGGCATGGTGCGATCGTCGCGTCGGTTGGGGAACGCGCTCGCGGATCTCGCGTTGCCGGCCCGGAGCGCGGGAGCCGTGGACCCGGCGGACGCACCGCGGCGCGCGTTCGTGGTCACACTCCAGATCGCGATCGTGATGATGGTGGGTGTGCCGCTGCTCGCGGTGACCCAGCCGTTTCTCCCGCGCTATCAGGGCGTCGTGGCCGTCCTCGCGGCGCTGCTGATTCTCGGCTTCGTATTCTGGCGGACGGCGACGAATCTCCAGGGACACATGCGCGCGGGGGCGGAGATGGTCGCGGAAGCCCTGGGCCCCAGGCACCGCGGGTCGGAAGCGGCGATGCTGCTGCACGTGCAGCACCTGCTGCCGGGGCTCGGCACATTGGTGCCGGTGCGTGTAGCGGCGGGCAGCGCGGCGGCGGGGGTCACGCTGGCCGACCTCAACCTGCGGGGGCGGACCGGCGCGACCGCGGTGGCATTGTCGCGCGGCGGGGAGGACACGATGGTCTTTCCGACGGCAAAGACCCAGTTGCGGGCGGGGGACATGCTCGCGCTGTCCGGCAGTCACGACGCGATCGAGGAGGCGGTGCGACTCTTGGTCGGCGGCGCCTGATCATCCCGCCTCGGCGGCCCTCCAGAGATACCAGCTCGCCACGCTACGGTACGGACGCCACCGCTCGCCTCGTCGGGTCATGGTGATGGCCGCGGGAAGCGTCCGCATCCCGAAGGCGCGGCGGAAGCCCTTCCGCACTCCGAGATCGGTCAACGGCAGCACATCGGGACGTCCCAGCCGGAAGATGAGGATCATCTCGACGGTCCATCGGCCGACGCCGCGGACGGCGGTGAGCCGCTCGATCAACTCCTCGTCTGTCATGGCGTGGGCGCGCGCGAGCGTGGGAACGGTGCCCTCCACCGCGTGGCGAGCGAGGTCGTGGAGCGCGGCGGCCTTGTTCCTCGACAGCCCGGCGGCTCGGAGACGTGGCTCCGGCGTCTCCAACAAGTCGATCGGCCGGGGGATTCGACGGGGCCGGTACAGCGCGAGAACGCGATTCAGGATGGTCTCCGCCGCGCGGCCGCTCAACTGCTGATAGACGATCGACTCCAGTAGCGCCGCGAAGAGGCTCTGCGTGCGCATCGGCTTGACCGCGAAGGGAGGACTCCGCTCGATGATGACGGCGAGCGCGGGATCCGCGGCGCGGAGATGGCGCACGGCACCGTCGGGATCGAAGGAAAGCCCATCGGGACGGACCGCCGTTCCGGGGGTCACGAGTACTTCGGTCACGCTGATGTCCTCGACAAGGAGAGCAGGGAACATCGCACGATACGTGGGGCGGAGGCCAGTGGGTTTTATCTTCCCCGCCATGACTCCCGAAGAATTTCGCGCCCACGGGCATCGGCTGGTGGACTGGATGGCCGAGTATCTCGAGGACATCGGCAGCCGCCGGGTTGTTCCCGATGTGACGCCGGGGGCCATTCGCCGGTCGCTGCCTGACGCACCGCCGGACCAGGCGGAGCCGTTCGAGCGCGTGGTCGCCGATTTCGAGCGGCTCATCCTGCCCGGGATGAGCCACTGGAATCACCCCGGCTGGTTCGCCTATTTCGCCGCCAACAGCAGCCCACCCTCCGTCCTGGCGGAGATGCTCACCGCGACGCTCGGCGCGCAGTGCATGTCGTGGCAGACATCGCCCGCGGCCACGGAGCTGGAGCAGGTGACGATGGGGTGGTTGTCGCGGATGCTGGACCTGCCCCCGGGGTTCACGGGGGTCATTCAGGACACGGCGTCCACGGCCACGCTGGTGGCGCTGCTATCGGCCCGCGAGCGAGCCAGCGACTTCGCCGGCGAGCGACTCGGGATCGATTCGAGCAGGGGACTCCGGGTATATGCCTCGGCGGAGGCCCACTCGTCGATCGCGAAAGGCGTGAAGTTGGCGGGGTACGGTGCCGATGCGCTTCGGCCGATTCCGGTCGACGCTCGTTACGCGCTTCGACCCGATGCCCTGGCGGGCGCGATGGAGCGTGACGTCGCGGCGGGACTCGTGCCCGCGTGCGTCGTGGCGACGGTCGGGACGACGTCTTCCACCGCAATCGACCCGCTGCCCGAGGTGGCGGCCCTTTGCCGGCGCCACGGGGCGTGGCTCCACGTGGACGCGGCCTGGGCCGGCTCGGCCGCGATCATTCCGGAGATGCGCTGGATACTGAACGGCGTGGAGCATGCCGACAGCCTGGTGCTCAACCCGCACAAGTGGATGCTGGTGAACTTCGACCTGAGTGCATACTTCGTGCGGGACGTCGATACGCTGCTGCGGACGTTCAGCATCACCCCGGAATACCTGCGCACGGCGCAGGACCCCGACGTCGTCAACTTCCGCGATTGGGGCATCCAGCTCGGTCGAAGGTTTCGGGCGCTCAAACTGTGGTTCGTGATCCGGAGCTACGGGGTCGAGGGCCTCCGAGCGGTGCTCCGGCAGCACATCGCGTTGGGCAACGAGTTTGCCGGCTGGGTGGCAGCGGCGCCCGACTTCGAGCTGGCGGCCCCCGCGCCGCTGGGACTGGTCTGCTTCCGGTATCGGCCCGCCGGCATGGCCGAGGACGACCCACGCCTCGACCCGCTCAACCGTGAGCTACTGGCGCGCGTGAACGCGAGCGGCCGCGTCTTCCTCACGCACACGGTCCTTGGCGGACGCTACACCATTCGGCTGGCGGTCGGGCAACGCACCACCGAGCGCGAGCACGTCGCGGAGGCCTGGCGGTTGGTGCGGGACGCGGCCCTTGCGGCGGGCGGGCGCGGTTAGTCGACCTGCAGCGGGGTCGGAGGTGCCTCCGGGCGCCCGACGCAGCCGACGCCCGCTCGCTCGGTCGCGGGCAGCAAGAATGGGAGGACGGCGCCACCGAGAATCAGGATCCCGCCGAGCCACTGTGTGGGCGTAAACACCTCACCGAGCACGATCCAGCTCGCCAGTGCCGCCGCCAGTGACTCCAACGTGAAGATGATCGCGGTCGCGGTCGGGCTCACGACTTTCTGGGCCCCGAGCTGCAGATAGAAAGTGAGCGCGGCCGTCGCGCTCAGAAACGCCAGCGCCAGCACCAATGGCAACCCGAGCGTCAAGCGCGGACTCTCGAACACCGGCGCGGCGAGCGCGGAGAGCAGCCCGGTGACGCCGAGCTCCAGCGCGAGCAGCCGAGTGGGGCGCGCGACGCCGGCATAGTGCCCGACGGCGACGATCTGCAGCGCGAAGACGGCCGCGCATCCGAGGGTCAGCAGGTCGCCGAGGTTCAAGCCCGCGCTCATCCCGCCGGGCCGGGTCAGCAGATACATCCCCACGCCCGTCACGATCACAGCCCCTAGCGTCGCGAGCGACGGCGGCCGCCGGTACACCACCAGATACGCGACCGGGACCAGCGGAGTGCTGAGCCCGGTGATGAACGCGGAGCGACTGGGCGTCGTGTATTCGAGGCCGACGGTCTGCAGCACGAAGCCGGACCAGAACAGCAGTCCCAAGACGATGCCGCCGATCAGCTCGCGGCGAGTGAGGCCCCGGAACCAGGGGGCCACGATGATCGAGGCGGCGGTAAATCGGAGCGCGAGCAGCACCAGCGGCGACGCGACCGCGAGGGTTTGCTTGATGACGGTGAACGAGCAGCCCCAGACGATCGCGATGAAGACGAGTGCGGCGATACCTTGCCGGCGGGTCATCCGGCGAGCGCGGGCGCCGGCGGCAGCAACAACGGCCGGAGATAGCGCCCCGTGTGTGAGGCCGCGACCTCGGCGACTTCCTCGGGCGTGCCCTGCGCGACCACGCGTCCGCCGGCCGCACCGGCTTCGGGACCGAGATCCACGATCCAATCCGCGCGCTTGATGACGTCGAGGTGGTGCTCGATGACGACCACGGTGTGCCCCGCATCCACCAGGCGATCGAGCACCTGCATCAGGACGCGCACGTCGTCGAGATGGAGGCCGGTCGTGGGCTCGTCGAGGAGGTAGAGCTTGCTTCCCTCTCGCTTGCCCGCGCCCAAGAGCTCGCGCGCGATCTTGAGCCGTTGCGCCTCGCCGCCCGACAAGGTGGTGGCCGGCTGGCCCAGGCGCAGATACCCCAGGCCCACCTGCTGCAGCTGCCAGAGGGCCGCGCCGAGACGCGGCTGATGGCGGAATCGGGTGACGGCCTCGTCCACGGTCCACTGAAGCACATCGTGGATCGAGTGACCCTGGATCTTCACGTCCAGCACGCCCGGCTTGAACCGACTCCCGCCACACGCCTCACAGGGCACGAAGACGTCGGCCAGGAAGACCATTTCCACTTGGACGTGTCCGGCGCCCTCGCATGCCTCGCAGCGGCCGCCCGGCAGGTTGAACGAGAACTTCGCGGCATTGAACTTCCGCTGCCGGGCGAGCGGCTGCTGCGCGAACAGCTCGCGGATCTCGTCGAAGGCTTTGACGTAGGTCACGGGATTGGACCGCGGCGACCGACCGATCGGCGACTGGTCCACCAGCAGCACGTCCTCCAACTGCTCCCATCCCGTCAGCGAGCGGACCCGTCCCACCTCCTCACCGAGGTGGGATTTCGCGGAATGCCCGCCGTGGAGCCGAGCCTCGAGGTTGCGATAGAGGACGTCGTACACCAGCGTGCTCTTGCCCGAGCCGGATACGCCGGTCACGACGCTCAAGGTGCCCAGCGGGATGTCGACGTCCACCGATTCGAGGTTGTGGAGCTCCGCGCCCCGGACCCGGAGCCATCGGGGGCCTGCCGGCCGGCGCGCGCTGGGCACGGCGATTCGCTTGAGCCCGGTCAGGTACTGACCGGTGAGCGAGGCACCCGCGTCGGCGACCGGGCCCGCGTGGACCACGCACCCGCCGCGCTCCCCCGAGCCGGGGCCCAGCTCCAGCATGAAATCCGCCTGGCGGATCGCGGCGAGGTCGTGTTCGACCACCACGACGGTGTTGCCGTTGTTGCGGAGTCGGCGCAGGAGCGCGAGCAGCCGATCCGTGTCGCGGGGATGCAGCCCGATCGACGGCTCGTCCAGCACGTACAGCGAGTCGACCAGACGCGACCCCAGCGCGTTCGCGAGCGCGATGCGCTGGGCTTCGCCGCCGGAGAGCGTACGCGTCTGGCGCTCGAGCGTGAGGTACCCCAGGCCGACATCGCGCAGGAAGCCGAGCCGCGAGTCGAGCTGATCCAGGATCAATTGGCCTACCTGCCGCTCCGTGGCCGTGAGCGGCAGCCCTTGGACCCACGCATGGATCTCGTCGACGTCCCGCGCCGCCACCGTGGCGATCGTGTCCACGCCGATCCGGACGGCGAGCGCATCGGGATTGAGCCGCGTGCCCTGGCAGGCGGTACACGTCCGCGCGAGCTGGTACTGCCGGAGGAACACGCGGATGTACTGCTTGTACCGTTTCTCCTCGAGCCCCTTCAAGAAGGGGAAGATCCCGACGTAGCGCCCCTTCTTGCCGTAGAGCAGCTCCCGCTTCTGCGCCGCTTTCAGCTTGCTCCATGGCGTATCCGGATCGACGTCGAGCTGCCGGGCGCGCTCGAGCAGGATGCGGCGGCGGCCCTCGTAACGCGGCTTGGTCCAGGGGTCGATGGCCCCCCGCGCGAGGCTCCGGGCCGGATCGGGAATGATCAGCGACTCGTCGTACTCGAGCGTGGCGCCGAACCCGTTGCAGGCCGCACAGGCGCCGCGGGGGTTGTTGAACGAGAACAAGGCGGGGGTCACGGTAGCGGCCGGCGTATCGCAGCGGCTGCACGCCGGAAACTCCGTGAAGCGCACCCTCCCGTCATCGTGGAGGGCCAAGGCGATGCCCTCTCCCTCGACGAAGGCCGCGGCCAGCGACTCACCGAGACGCGGTGCGGCGTCGGCGCCGGCGATCAAACGATCCACCACGACCAGCAGCTCGGTTGCGGCCGTCAGGTCGAGCTTGGGCGGAAGCTCATCCAGGTGATACGGCGTGCCGTCGGCCACGAGCCGGACGAATCCCAGCGCTCGCAGGTTCTCGACGACGGCTGCGTGAGTTACGCGCGCGCTCGGGGGCAGAGGGAAGGCGACTTGGAGCCGGGCGCCGGGGGTGATCTCGCTCAGGATCTGATCCGCCGCCGACTGGGGTGTGTCCCGCCGCACCGCCGCGCCGCACAGGCGGCACCAGCTTTTTCCGAGGCGGGCCCAGAGGAGGCGGAGGTAATCGTAGACCTCCGTGGCGGTGCCCACGGTCGACCGGCTCGAGACGGTCGGGTTCCGCTGCTCGATGGCCACTGCGGGCGCCAGCCCCTCCAACCGGTCCACCGCCGGCTTGGGCATCCGATCGAGGAACTGCTTGGCGTAAGTAGACAGGGACTCGATGTAGCGACGCTGACCCTCGGCGTACAGCGTATCGAACGCGAGCGACGACTTCCCCGAGCCCGAGGGACCGGTCACGACGATCAGCGAGCGGTGGGGCAGATCGACGGTGACGCCGCGGAGATTATGCTGACGCGCGTTGACGATGCGGATGACGGAGTCGGGCATGCTGCCTCAAGATAACGGGGGCCGGCGGGCGTCCGCCGTTCCCGCATCTGCCGGCCCCCGCTAACTTTCCCGGCGACGATGGCTCGCCTGCTCACTCCCAAGCTCCTGCTGCGGGGCTTCGAGTTTTTCCTCGTTGCGTCGCTGCTGGGCTATGGCCTCACGCTGCTCTACGGCAACGACGTCTCGGCGTCGTTGACGAAGTTCGCGCAACTGGAGTGGCCGTGGCTCCTGGTCGGCGTGGCCCTCGCCTCCATGGACTGGTTGGGGGGAGGTACCCGACTGTGGGTACTCGCGCGGCACGTCGTGCCCAATCCCTCGATCAAAGGCTGTCTCCTGGCCGGTGGCATGGGTGCCTGGGCGGGGTACGTCACCCCGTTGCAGTCGGGCTCGGGGCCGATGACCATCTACACGCTGCGCCGGTACGGTATTCCGTTGCCGGTGGCCGTCGCCTCCACGTTCATGAGCTTCATCGCGACCGTGGTCTTCTTCGGGGTCGCGGGTCCGCTCGCAATCCTGTTCGGCGCGGGCCGGTCGTTGGGACAGAAGGGCAACGTGCTGGGTCTCTCCCTCTACGACTTGTTCCTCGGGAGTCTGGGAATCGTCGGCATCATCGGTCTCGTAATGGTGGTGATCGTCGTCTTTCCGCACTTCGCGGCGGGTCTGATTCACCGGCTGGCGGAGGCGGTCGGACGGCGGAGCCGGCGAGTGGGGGACCGCCTGGAGAAACTGCGGGTGGGCATCGAGGAGACCGCGGCGAGCGTCGTGGCGTTCAAGACGCCGGGCGGTCTCGTGGCGTTCGCGTGGGCCACCCTGCTTTCCGGACCGTCGCACGCGAACAAGCTGCTCGCCGGCTATGTCGCCCTTCGGGTGCTCGGCATCCACGTCAACTTCGTCGACGTGCTTCTGGTGCAGACGTTGGTGATGTTCCTCCTGTACTTCGCGCCGACGCCGGGCGCCTCTGGGATCGCCGAGCTGTTGACGGCGGCGGTCATGTCCGTCTATGTGCCCCGCGAGCTGACGCCGATCTACACGCTGGTCTGGCGATTCATCCAGAGTTACTGCACCATCGGCTTCGGGTTCATCGTCTTTTCGGGCTGGGTGCGTCGCGGGCTCCGGACCGTGGACGAGGCCGCTTTGCCCGAGGCCGTAGGATGACGGCGCCGGCAGAAACCACCGACGAACCGCTCGATCGCGGCTACGACGGGCGCCTGCTCCGGCGCCTGCTGGTCTATCTCAAGCCGTATCCGTTGCCGGTGGGTGGGGCCGTGCTGCTGTTGTTGGGCGGCGCCGGCCTGACGCTCGTCAGCCCCGCCCTTACGCAACGCGCCCTCGACGTCGCCATCCCCCAACGCGACATCGCGCTGCTGGGCACGCTGGTCGGACTCTACCTCGGCGCACTCGCGCTCGAATTCCTGTGCGAGTATGGGCAGACGCTGCTCACCGCCTATGTGGGCCAGCGGGTGATGTACGATCTACGCCTGCAGATCTTCGGCCACCTGCAGCGTCTCAGCATCCCCTATTTCGATCGGCATCCCGTGGGCCGGCTCATGACCCGGGTCACGTCCGACGTGGAAACGCTCAACGAGCTGTTCTCCTCGGGCGTGGTGACGGTGTTCGGGGACGTGTTCACCCTGGTGGCGATCATGCTGATGATGCTCGCGACCGACTGGCGTCTCGCGCTCGTGGCCTTCGCCGTGATCCCGCTGGTGTGGCTCACGGTGACGATTTTCCGCCACAGCGTCCGCACGGCGTTCCGCGACATCCGCGTACGACTCGCACGCCTCAATGCCTATCTCCAGGAACACCTCTCCGGCATGCGGGTGGTGCAGCTGTTCGGACGGGAGCGCGCGGCCGCGGAGGAGTTCCGGCGCATCAACGCGGACCATACGGAGGCGCACCTGCGCTCGATCACGATCTACGCGGTCTTCTTTCCGGTGATCGAGGTGCTCACCGCGGTGGCACTGGCGCTGCTCCTCTGGTACGGCGGCCTGCGCACTCTGGGCGGCACGATGACGGTCGGCGTGCTCGCGGCATTCATTCAATTGACCCGACGGTTTTTCCAGCCGCTCCAGGACCTCTCGGAGAAGTTCAATCTGCTCCAGAGCGCGATGGCGTCATCGGAGCGGGTGTTCCGGTTGCTCGACGAGACCGTGACCGTACCCGAGCCGGCCCACCCACGGCCGCTGCCGCGGCCGGTGCGGGGTGAGGTGGTGTTCGAGCAGGTCTGGTTCCGCTACGGGGCGAGCTCGCCGTGGGTGCTCAAGGATGTGTCGTTCCGCGCGAGTCCGGGCCAGACCGTGGCGCTCGTCGGACACACGGGCGCGGGGAAGACCACGATCGTGAACCTGCTGCTCCGATTCTACGATCCCAACAAGGGCCGGATCACGATCGACGGTGTGGACATCCGGGAGCTGTCGACGGCCGATCTACGGGGCCTCATTGGGTTCGTGCAGCAGGACCTCTTTCTCTTCACCGGAGACATCCTGCACAACCTCACGCTCGACGCGCCGATTTCCCCAGCCGCGGCGGAGACCGCGGCGCGCCGGGTGGGCGCCGACCGGTTCGTGGCCCGGTTGCCCAAGGGGTTCGGGCACGTCCTCGGCGAGCGGGGTCGGAACCTCAGTGTGGGTGAGCGCCAGCTGTTGAGCTTCGCCCGCGCCTTGGCCCGGGACCCCCGCATCCTGGTCCTGGACGAGGCTACCAGCTCGGTGGACACCGAGACCGAAGCCCAGATCCAGCGAGCGATTGCGGAGCTGATGGCCGGACGGACCGCCATCGTCGTCGCCCACCGGCTCAGCACCATCCTCCACGCCGATGAGATTCTGGTCATGCACCACGGCGAGATCCGCGAGCGGGGTAGCCACCGCCAGTTGCTGGCCCAAAGGGGGCTCTACGAGCGCCTGTACCAGCTTCAGCTTCGGGGTCAAGGGTCC
>DATHMJ010000129.1:0-2886 GCA_035487215.1 Gemmatimonadales bacterium | reverse complement strand
CCAGAATCCCTCGGGACCCAGCGGCCAGGAGCCCGGGTCATTGCGCAGGGCCATGAAGACGGCCAGCCCAAGGAACACGAGCGGCCAGTGCCGCGCCCACCTGGCCCGCCCCGTGGCGTGGAGGAGCGCGAGCAGGCCCATCGCGAGCACCAGCATCCCGGAGACGTGATGGTTGAACTCGGACCAGGCGCGGTCGGCGTCGTTGCGGGGGATGTCCGGATCGTTGGCTGGCATCTCGGCGATCGACGGGGAGTGGAGCGTCGGCAGCCGCGGGGTGAACCGCGTGGCCACGGCCGCCAGGGTGGCGTGATCGTGCGGCAGATCAATCGCGGGTGGCAGCGAGGTGAGCGACGCCGCCGCGAACAGCACCGTGAGGCCCAGCCCGATCTCGACCTCCACGAATCGGCGCATCATCGCCTGATCGGCCGTCGGCGCGCCGTCGAGCCGCCGGATCGCCCGAGAGTTCAGCGCGCCCAGCGCCACAAGGCCCCCCAGGATCACCATCTTGGTCAGGACCATGACCCCGTAGGAGGTGCCGAGGAGCGCGGTGGGAGCGCCCGCGTAGTACCACGTCAGCCCGACGCCGGCCGCCACCAGCGCCCCCACCGAGGCCAGGGCGAGATTCGAGAAACGACGGAGCACCGCCACCGTCCACGGGCGATCCCCGCGGCGGACCGCGGCCGCCGCGAGGTGCACGAGCCCGCCGATCCACACCGCCGCGGCGAACTGATGGATCCCGTCGAGGAGCAGCAGGATCGCGCGCGACTCGAGCCGTCCGGACGCGTGGCTGGTCCAGGGCGCGAGGACGGCGAGCACCGCGGCGAGCAGCGCCATCGCCGGCCAGAGCTGGGCCGGGCCCCGCCCGCGGTGGAGCCGGAGCGCGCAGACCGCAAGGGCGGCGGCTACCGCGATGCGCAGCAGGCTCACCTGTACGTAGAGCGTCTGGAGCGCGGCGGCACCCAGCGGCCAGGCCGCGGCGTCGAGGAACACGAACAGGTTGACCCCGATCGCGACGCCCTGACCGACCGCGACTATCCCCGCGCCGATGGCCGAGAGCCACAGCGCGCGCGGCACCACCGCCGGGTCGAGCCCCGGGTGGGTAGCCCACGCCCGCAGCACCAGCAGGATGAAGCACGCGCCGCCCACCGACATGGCCTGGGCGGAGAGGATCAGGCCGCGCAGGACGACGTCGAGGAAGCCCGCCACGTCACGCAATCCGCCGCCGGCCCGCACCCCATCGGACCAGCAGCATGAAGGCCGGCGTGCCCAGGGCGACCCGGACCAGGAACCAGTGCGCGCGCCCGAAGCAGGCCAGCCGCCCGACCACGTAGATGAAGTCGCGGTTCGCCATCGCGTCGGCAAGCCCGTTGTCACCCTGTCGGGACACCAGCGGCGCAGAGGCGGCGGTGCTCGCCACCGCGAGCGCGCACACGGGCAGCGGCCACGCGGCCCCAGTCCCGAGGCTCCAGCCGATCGCCATGCCGCTCCAAACCGCCCCGTGGCCCAGGTTGCCACCCCAGAACTCGAGCGGGGCGCCCCGCCGGGACTCAAGGAATTTCAGGCGCGCGAGTTCTGCGTCGCAGCCGTCGAGGATCGAGTGGAGCAAGAAGAGAAGCGAGCCCGCGACCTCGAGCATCGGCTCTACGGCGGCCATCGAGATGCGTCGGAACAGAGCAAGTCCGGCCACCTACACACCACTGTCGGGCACCTCTCGGTCGGCGAGCAGCACCACGAGGAAGTCCGCCGCGGCCCGGGCCGAAGCCGCGCTGCCGCTTTGCTCGGTTGAGATGCCGTTACGGCCTTGAGCACAGAGACCACCTTCAGGCATCACTGTCCCTCCCGAAGGCAGCTGAGCCCAAGGACGCACTCCAGCACCGCGTGACACGCGTCCGGACGACCGACGTCCCGAGCCCGCTCGCGGAGTTTCAGAAGGAGTCGAGGATCCGTGAGCGTCGAACAGAGGATTTCCCGAAGCTCAGCCGCTGACCGCGCCCGCAGGGCTGCACCGGTCTCCACGACGAACGCCTCGTTTTTCGATTCTTGACCTGGTTGAGAGCCGAAGCAGATCGTGGGCACCTGAGCGGCCAGCGCTTCGGCGATGGAGACGCCACCAGCCTTCGTGACTAAGACATCCGCCGCGGCCATCAGACTCCGCACCGATTCCGAGTACGGAAGAATGCGAATGCGCCCTGCCGCGGGACCGACGAGCCCACCCAGCTTCGCCGCCAACCGCCGGTCGTTCCCCGTCAACACCGCGCCCTGCACCGCAAACGGCAAATCACGAATGACCCGGGTGGCCTCGGACATTCGCCCCGCGCTTCCCTGTGCCCCTGCCATCACCAGGACGAATGGCAGACTCGACGACACGTTGAGGGCGCGGCGGGCGGCGGCGCGATCGAGCTTGTCGCTGAACTCCGGCCGCAACGGAATCCCGGTGGCGAAGATGTGATGGCTCGCCACGCCGCGAGCCGCGAGCTCGTCCCCGATCCTGGGAGCGGGGACGCAGTACTTGTCCACGACGCCGTGGATCCACTGACGGTGCGCCGCGAAGTCCGTGAAGACCAGGGCGTGGGGCACCGACGTCCGCCGTCGCTGCCGAAGCCTCGACAAGGCGCCCGCCGGCGTCGGATGAGTGGAAACGACGAAGTCCGGGCGCTCATGCTCTAGGAGAGCCGCGAGCCCACGCGTCCCAAGGACGCCCATGCCGAGCGCGAACGGTGAGGAAGATGCGATCTGATCGCTCAGCCAGTACGCAAGCCCCCACGCCGGTCGGACCCGTTGGACCGCTACGTTGTAAACGGCGCGGGTCCAGCGATCGAAACGAAGACCAACCAAATCGCGGAAGTGATCGACAACTCGCGTGACGGCGCCACTCTGCTGGGACGC
>DATHMJ010000128.1:0-5327 GCA_035487215.1 Gemmatimonadales bacterium | reverse complement strand
GAGGTGATCTCGCAAGGGGCCTCGGCCATCAACATGACGTTCACGGTGAAGGAGGAAGACGGCCCCTCGGTGGTCCAACGGCTGCACCAGGAGTTCTTCGGCACCTGCTGATCCGCGAGACCCGCGGGCTCCCCACCCGGTGAAAAACTGTTATCGTGCAGCCCATGCGACTCGCACTCGTAGGCTACGGACGCATGGGACGGGCGCTCGCGTCGCTCGCGGCGACGCGCGGGCACGAGGTCGCCCTGGTGGTGGACGAAGCCGACAATCAGGCCGGTCGGGCGTTGGTGCCGGAACGGCTCCGCGGCATCGACGCCGCGCTCGAGTTCACCACACCCGCGTCCGCGCCGACGAACCTTGTTCGATTGGCGGAAGCCGGTGTCCCCACCGTCTGCGGGACGACGGGATGGCAGGGCGAGCTGGGTCGAGTTGCCGCCGTGGTGCGTGACCGACGAAGTGCCCTGGTACACGCCACCAACTTTTCGATCGGCGTGCAGCTGTTTCTCAAGGCGGCGGAAGAGCTGGCCCGCCGATTCGCGCCCCATCGGGAGTACGACGGGTTCGTCGTCGAAGAGCACCACGCGACCAAGTTCGATGCTCCGTCCGGCACCGCGCTCAGCCTGCAGTCCATCTTGACCAAGACCGATCCCACGCGGCGGTTTCCCATCACCTCGGTGCGGGCCGGCTCGATCCCCGGAATCCACGCGTTGACTTACGACAGCCCCCACGACACCGTCGCGCTGACCCACACGGCCCGCTCACGAGAGGGGTTCGCCGCCGGCGCCTTGCTGGCTGCTGAGTGGCTGCCGGGGCGGAGCGGGGTCTTTACTTTCGACGACGTGCTCTTCGGAGAGAACCGATGACCCGGTTACAGGGCTGCGGCACCGCGCTGGTCACCCCATTCACGCCGTCTGGTGAGGTGGACCACAAGGCGCTCGAGGGGCTGGTGTCCTGGCAGGTGGCCGAGGGAATCGACTTCCTGGTCCCGTGCGGCTCGACCGGCGAGGCCCAAACGCTGAGCGACGACGAGCGCGGGCGCGTCGTGGAGACCGTGGTGCGGGTCGCGGCGGGACGCCTACCCGTGATGGCGGGGGCGACCAGCAACGACACCAAGCGCGCGGTCGAAGAGACCAAGAGGATGTGCGGCGTTGGCGCGGACTGGATCCTGAGCGCCACGCCATACTACAACAAGCCGACGCAAGAAGGTCTTTATCGCCACTTCATGGCGGTGCTCGATGCGTCCACTCGACCGGTCTGCCTCTACAACGTTCCCGGTCGTACCGCGGTCAACCTCAAACCCGACACTGCGCTCCGACTGGCCGAGCACGCCAACTGCCTCGCCATCAAGGAAGCGAGCGGGGATCTTCGGCAGGCCGTGGATCTCATCCGCGGACGCCCTGAACGATTCGCCGTGTACTCCGGTGAAGACTGGCTGGCCCTCGGCATGATCGCTTCCGGGGGCGATGGTCTCATTTCGGTCATCTCCAACGAGGTTCCCGCCGCGACGACGATGCTGGTTCATCTGGCGCTTGCCGGCGAGCTGGCGAACGCTCGCAACTGTCTCCATCGGCTGTTGCCCTTGATGGATGCCAACTTCGTCGAGACGAATCCCGCGCCGGTGAAAGCGGCCCTCACCCTCATGGGTCGGATCACCAACACGCTTCGGCTCCCGCTCGTCCCGGTGACCGACGCGACTCGCGAGCAGCTACGGGCCGGGCTCAAGGCAGCCGGGGTATCCAGTGTCTGAGGCCCAAGCACCGGACTTCCTGGGTCTACGTGCGGAAGTGGAGCGCTACGCGGGCGGCGTGCCGCCCGGAGAGGAAGAACGAGCCCTCGAGGCATTCCGGGCGCTCAAGCTCCGACTCAACCACGGCGAGATACGAGCCGCCGAGCGTGGTGCGGACGGCGTCTGGCGCGCCAACGCGTGGGTGAAGAGCGGCATTCTTCTTGGCTTCCGCATCGGCAAGCTCGCTCCAGCGGCAACCGGTGGCCCGTTTCCGTTTCTGGACAAGGACACACTCCCGCTTCGGGAGATCACCCTCGCCGAAAACATCCGCCTGGTGCCGGGAGGGTCCGCGATCCGCGACGGCGCCTTCGTGGGCCGCGGCGTGATCTGCATGCCTCCCATGTACATCAACATCGGCGCCTACGTCGACGACGGGACGCTGGTGGACAGCCACGCGCTGGTGGGAAGTTGTGCGCAGATCGGGAAGCGGGTGCACCTGTCAGCCGCGGCCCAGATCGGTGGCGTTCTCGAGCCGGCCGGGGCCCTGCCGGTGATCATCGAAGATGAGGTGCTCGTCGGTGGGAACTGCGGCGTCTACGAGGGAACGGTCGTCCGGGAGCGGGCGGTCCTGGCCGCCGGTGTCGTTCTCACCGGCGGCACGCCGGTCCTGGATCTGGTGCACGACCGCACGTATCGCCGCGAAGGCGACCGGCCGCTCGAGATCCCCGCCGGCGCCGTGGTCGTGCCGGGCACGCGACCGGTCACCACCGGCGTCGGGAAGGCTCGGGGCGTCGGCCTCTATGCGCCGGTCATCGTGAAGTACCGGGACGAGAAGACCGAGACGGCGGTTCGGCTGGAAGACTTGCTTCGGTGAAAGGAAGACAGGTTACTGTTCACGCTGTTCATGCCAGCCCACACCCACTACCTCTGGTTCGAGACCAAGCACCGCCAGGAGATCCTGGACATCACGGATCAGGTGGTGGAGCAGGTGCGCGCGAGCGGCATCAACGATGGCTACGTGCTCGTGAGCGCCATGCATATCACCGCCTCGATCTTCGTGAACGACCACGAACCGGGTCTCTGGGAGGACATCCTTCGCTGGCTGGAGAACACGATCGCGCCCTGGGATCCGGCACGATACCGGCACAACGGGACCGGCGAGGACAACGCGGCGGCCCATCTCCGGAGCCTCACGCTCGGACACGAGGTCATCGTCCCGATCACCGAGGGTAACCTCGATCTCGGTCCCTGGCAGCGGGTGTTTTACGGAGAGTGGGACGGGCGGCGCCGCAAACGCGTGGTCATCAAGGTGCTGGGAGAGAAATAGGCCTACATCAGCCGGTACTTGGGACCGCTGCCTCCCTCGCGCGGCGTCCACCGGGGCCCCAGCACGTCCGTCGCCTTGCAGTCCACGCAGTTCGGCGCGTTGACCCGCAGCGCGTCTCCCACCCGCTCGTACACTCCCGCCGGGCACATGTGCGCGTAGAACTCCGCCAGGTCGGGCGGGATGTCGGGCCCGATCAGGAGGTGCGAGGGGATCGTGTCGCGGGTGGCGTTCCCGGACTTGAACACCGCGTCCACCTTGCTGAACGTGAGCGTGCCGTCAGGGGCAAACGCCGGCGCCGGCCGCACCACCCGGGGCGCTGCCGCGTCTTCCGGCATCGGAATCCGGCCACCGGGAAAGCGCCCGCCCGAGAGGGTCATCAGCCCGGCCTTCACGCCGCCCAGGTAGAGCCCGTCTTTGAACGCCAGACGCATGTTGCGGGTGCGATAGAGGTCCTGGGCGATGAAGCTCCGGTCCACGAGCCGGTCGTACTGCGCCAGTGTGTCGGCACCGGTGCTGCCCGCCGAGAGCGCCTCGAAGGCGGTCCGGGCGGCGAAGATGCCCGACTGCATGGCGTAGTGGATGCCCTTGAGCGAAGGCACGTCCACGAACCCCGCCGCGTCGCCCACCAGGAGGAGGCCCTGGCCGTGCCGCCGCTCCGGCAACGCGTAGAAGCCGCCCTCCGGAATCGTCTTCGCGCCCCACTCCAGCAGCTGGCCACCCTCGAGATAGGGCCGGAAGAGCGGATGCAGCTTCATCCGCTGGAGCAGCTCGTGCACGTCGAGCGATGCGTCGTGGTAGTCCAGGCCAACGACCAGCCCGATGGCGATCTGGCCCGGCCCGAGCGGATACATAAAGCTGCCGCCGAACGCGTCAGCGGGGAGCGGCCAGCCCAGCGTGTGGATGACGCGATCCAGAGGCCGCTTGACCTCCCACACCTCCTTCACCCCGAGCGCGAAGATCTGGGGATTCGGGGACCGGACCTGCTGCCACTCGCGCCAGGCCTGCGTGAGCATCCCACGGGTCCCTTCCGCGAGCACCGTAGTCTTCGCGGAGAGATCGGTCGGGTCCTGATACGCGGCACCGGGCTCCCCGCTCCGATCGAGTCCGGAAGGGGCGGTGCGCACGCCGCGAACGCCGTCGCCTTCGACCAGGAGCGAGGCGACCGGAAACCCGGGGAAGAGATTGACTCCCGCTTCCGCCGCCCGTTCCCCGAGCCAGCGCACGATCTCACAGATGGAGGCCGTGTAGAAACCCGCGTTGTGCATCGTAGGCGGAGTGGGAATGCGCTGGGCCCGTTGCCGCGTCAGGAGGTAGACGGCCTCCCCGGTCACACGCTGCCGGAACGGGAGCCGGTCGGGCGACAGGTCGGGAAAGAGCTCACGGAATGGCTGGGGATTGACCACCGCGCCGGAGAGGTTGTGCTCGCCCAGGCTGCCGGCCTTTTCGAGAACGGCCACGTTCAGGTCGGTCGCGCTCCGCCCGGCATCACGCGCCTCCTTCGCCAGCCGAGCAAGCTCGATGGCGCAGGCCAGCCCGCCGGGCCCGCCGCCCACGATCACCACATCCATCTCGATCGCGTCCGCGCCGGGCGGCTCAGCCAGGATCACACGCTCGAGCGGAAGCTTGGGCTGGTATCGGATGGGAAGGAGCGAGGCCACGAGTTCTCCCGGCGACGTTTGGCGAGACAAGATAACCCCGTTCACTGTTCCCGCTTCACGGTTTACGTTGGGGCATGACCAGCCCTCGCATCCCCGGCTTTCGCGCAGTCCCCTTTACCGGCGTCATCTACGTGATGGCGGAGGCGGCCCGCCAAGGCTACCGGCACGGTCATCCGGACTGGTGCAACCTGGGTCAAGGCATGCCGGAGACGGGGCCGTTGCCGGGCGCACCTCCAAGGGTCGACCATGTCTCCATCCAGTTGATCGACCAGGAGTACGCGCCCATTCCGGGCATCTGGGAGCTTCGGCGCGCCGTGGCCGAGCTGTACAATCAGCTTTACCGGCAGGATCGGACGTCCCGGTACACCGAGCGGAACGTCTGCATCTGCGGCGGCGGGCGTGCTTCGCTCACCCGCGCCGTCGCCGCGCTCGGCCACATCAACCTCGGCCATTTCCTGCCCGACTACACGGCGTACGAAGAGCTGCTCGACATCTTCAAGGCCTTCACTGCGATCCCGATTCTGCTCGATCCGGCCAAGGCATATCAGTTCACGGTCGACGATCTGCGGCGGGAGATTACCGGCCGCGGTCTCTCGGCGCTCCTGCTCTCGAATCC
>DATHMJ010000127.1:0-5861 GCA_035487215.1 Gemmatimonadales bacterium | reverse complement strand
TACCCTGGGCGAGGCGATCGATTCCCTGCGTCGCGTGGCGGACGAGGTTCTGCCGAAGGGAAGCACGACCGCGCTGGCAGGCGAGTCGCGGGAGCTGGAGGAGAGCGGCTCCTCGCTCTACTTCGCATTCCTCCTGGCGCTCGTGGTCGTGTTCATGGTACTCGCCTCGCAGTTCGAGTCGCTGATTCACCCGTTCACCGTGCTCCTCGCGGTGCCGCTGGCGGTCACCGGCGCCCTGCTCACCCTCAAGCTCGCGGGCTCGACCATCAACTTGTACAGCCAGATCGGCATGATTTTGCTCATCGGTCTGGTCACGAAGAACTCGATCCTGCTGGTGGAATACGCCAACCAGCTCAAGGAGCGCGGCATGGCGGCGGCGGACGCCGTTCGTGAGGCGGGGCGCATCCGGCTCCGGCCCATTCTGATGACCTCGGTGGCCACGATCATGGGCGCGGTGCCGGTAGCCCTCGGACTTGGGGCGGGCTCCAGCAGCCGGCGGCCGCTCGGCTACTCCATCGTCGGCGGCGTCCTGCTCTCCACCATGCTCACGCTGTTCCTGGTTCCGGCGGTGTACTTGATTTTCGATGCCCTGCGCGAGCGTGTAGGCGCGCGCCGCACGCTGGCCGCCGTGGCCCCCGCCGTGGCGGAGGCGGAGTGAGGCGGCGTCTCATGGTGGCGTTGGCGGCGGGAGCGGTTTCGGTCGGAATGGCGCGGGCGCAGGAACCGCCTACCGTCACGCTAGCGGAAGCCCTGCGCCGCGCCACCAAGCTCGATCCGAACTACGTCCAGGCGCTCGGCCAGGTCGACAACGCCGAGTGGAGTCGCCGTGCCGCTCGACTCGCGTTCATCGTCCCCTCGATCTCGGCCGAGCTGGATCTCACGAAGTACTCCGCCGAGTTCTTCAATCTCGGCACGGGTCAGCCGCAATCGTCCGCCGTTACCGCGACGCTGGCCGCGACCTACGAATTGTTTCACCTTCGCAAGTTCACCAACCTGAGCGCTTCGAAGGCGGAGCTCGAAGGGGCCGAGGCGTCCGAGCTGCAACAGCGGTTCCGGACCGCGTTTCTGGTGGAGTCGGACTACTACGGTGTGCTGGCGAGTCAGGCACTCGACCGCGTGGCGGCCGACCGGCTTCGGCGGGCCGAAGAACAGCTCACGGTGGGCCGGGCGCGGGTCGCCTCGGGCGCCGCGGTGCAAACCGACTCGCTCCAGTTGGTGCTCGAGGTGACGCGCGCGCGAATCGACGGACTCCGGGCGCAGGCTGCGCTTCGCGTAGCCCGGCTCCAGTTTGGGCGGCGCATCGGCGAGGCGGGCCCGGCCGCGGCCGCCGAGGCCGACAGCGTTCCTCCGCTCGAGCTGCCGATCACCTTGCCGGACGCCGTGAGCGAAGCCTTACGGATGGGCCCGCAGTATCGTGCGGCGCGCGCCAACCAAAGTCGGGCGGAGGCGTTGCTCCGCGGCCAGCGGGGCGAATATCTCCCTACGATCGTGCTGTCCGGGGCGGATCAGGTCTACGACTCGAAGTTCTTTCCGACGGCGCGCAATATCTCATCGGTGACACTCTCGGTGATCCTGCCGATTTGGAACCTCGGCCAGCGGGAAATCGCCGTGTCGCAAGCGCGGGTCAACCGGGATGTGTCCCGGGCCATCCGCTCCGATCTGGAGCGCGGCGCGCTGCGCGACGTCACCGAAGCCTACGAGGTGTACCGCACGGCCCGCGCTACGGTGGACCTTTCCGCGCTGGCGCTCACCGCGGCCACCGAGAACTACCGAGTGCAGGAAGCGCGCTACCGCTCGGGCGCCACGACGATCCTCGAGCTGCTCGACGGCCAGATCAGCCTGACTCAGGCCCAGGCCGATGTGGTCCAGGCGAATTA
This sequence comes from Gemmatimonadales bacterium, assembly GCA_035487215.1. Classification (GTDB taxonomy): domain Bacteria; phylum Gemmatimonadota; class Gemmatimonadetes; order Gemmatimonadales; family GWC2-71-9; genus DASQPE01. The sequence goes on along the minus strand of DATHMJ010000127.1, from coordinate 3,984 downwards.
CTCCACCCGTTTGGCGCTCGCGGGGCTGGAGGTGATTCTTGGACGCCGGCTCTTCCCGAACAAGGACGCCCCGTGAGACGACTGCTTGGAATGCTGACCGCGGTCGCCGCCTTGGCGGCGTGCAGCAAGGCCTCGCCTGAGGCCAAGGCCGGGGCGGGGCCGGGCGCGGACGCGGTGCCCCCGATGCCGGTCGAGGTCGCTACGGCCCGCACTGACACGGTGGTCGACGCGATTCTCGCCTCGGGGCAGATCGAAGCCATTCAATCGATCGAGCTACGCCCGGACATCGAGGGCCGGTTGGCGCGGATTCTTGTTCGAGAAGGCACCGTAGTCGCGAAGGGCGCCCCGCTGTTCAAGGTGGACGACGGGGAGTTGACGGCGCAGGTCGCCCGGGCCGCGGCGGATCGGGACCTCGCCGTTCAGGCGCTCGAGCGCACCCGAGACCTGATGGGACAGCGTGCCTCGTCCCAGGCCGACCTCGAGCGGACGGAAGCCACGGCGCGGAGCACCCGGGCCGAGTACGATCTCTTGGCTCTCCGCCTGGCCCGAACCACCGTACGCGCACCGTTCGCCGGGGTGGTCGGGCAGCGGTTCGTGAGCGTGGGGGACTACGTGACCACCTCGACCCGACTTGCGGCGGTGCAGACGATCAACCCTCAGCGCGCCGCCTTCCAGGTACCCGAGCGTTACGCCGCGGCCCTGAAGGTCGGCCAGAAGGTCGTCTTCCGCGTTGCCGCCCTGCCGGGCAAGGAGTACCTCGGCATCGTGGATTTCGTCGATCCGGTGGTGCAGCTCCCCGGCCGGACCATCACGGTGAAGGCCGAGGTGCCCAACCCGAAGCGTGAGCTTCAGGCAGGGATGTTCATCGACGCTCGCCTGGCCACCGACGTACGGCCCGCGGCCGTCGTCGTCCCCGAGGACGCGATCCTGCCTATCCAAGGGACGACGTACGTGTGGATCGCCAAGGACGGCAAGGCGGCCCGCCGGCAGGTCACGCTGGGCGTGCGGACACCCGGCTGGGTCGAGACGAAGACGGGGGTGGAAGCGGGTGACGCCGTGGTGGTCGGGGGGCAGGAACGTCTCGCGGAGGGCGCCCCCGTGGCGCCCAAGGTGGTCGAGCGGACCCGGGTGGCCGGGACCGAGAACGAGCGCTAGAACAATCCGCTCTTGGCCGCCTGCCAGAGGCGGCTGAGGCGATCGAAGCCGTCCTGGAGGATTTCGGCCTGTTGCGGGGACGGCGTGGCCGCGATCGCGGTCTGCAGCTCCTCGACCAAACGGCCCATCTCGCGCCGCCCCGACTTGGCGACTTCGGTTTGGATCAGCGCCAGCGTGTCCGCGATCTGCTTGCGCACTTCGGCGTCATCGGGAACCTGCCACAGGTATTCCGCGCTCTGCTTGCCGGCGTCGCACAGCTCCCCGAGGCGATCCTTGAGGGGTGTGAAGGGACGACGGGGCGCGGGGCCCTGGTCTGATTGGTTCATGGTGCCTCCTGGCTTATACTCGTGACTCGACCAAGAATCGGTGCCGCCAAGCGCATGAGGAGACGATGCTCAACGCAGGTGTTAAGGCTCCGGATTTTGCACTCCCCGCCGACGACGGCACGACCGTGACGCTCGCGGGCCTCAAGGGGCGCACGGTGGTGCTCTTCTTCTATCCCAAGGACGATACCAGCGGCTGCACCAAAGAGGCCTGCGGCTTCCGCGACAGCTGGAAGGATGTGCAGCGCACCGGTGCGGTGGTCCTCGGCGTCTCGCCCGATGGAGTCACGTCCCATCAAAAATTCAAGGATAAGTACGCGCTGCCGTTCCCTCTGCTCGCCGATACCGATCACCGCGTCGCCGGGGCGTATGGCGTGTGGGGCGAGAAGTCCATGTACGGGAAGCGCTACACGGGGATTCTCCGGACCACGTTCCTGATCGACGGGAACGGCCGCATTGCCCGGGTGTTCGAGAAGGTGAAACCGGAAGGCCACGCGGCCGAGGTCCTGACGGCCCTCCGCTCGTGACCACTTCACTCCGGCCACCGAGGCGGTCATTTTGCGTGCAACCTTTCCGGACCCGCACAGCGGGCGCGTGGACATGACCGCATCGCCAAACACCCAGATCCCTGCGCCGCGCCCGGCCCCAGCTCAACCGGCGCGCTCCTTCGCCACCTGGCTGTGGGAGTGGACCAAGTCCATTCTCGTCGCGCTCGTGGTCTGGTTTATTCTGCGCACCTTCCTGGTCGAGGCGTTCAGGATTCCGTCGGGCAGCATGGAGAACACCCTGCTCATCGGCGATTTCCTGTTCGTGAACAAGGCGCTCTACGGTGCCGAAGTGCCGCTGGTGCACGCCCATCTACCGGCCTTCCGGGAGCCGAAGCGAGACGACATCCTCGTGTTCGATTCGGTCGAGGAAGAAGGGCTCAAGGTGGTCAAGCGCCTCATCGGCATGCCGGGCGACACGCTCTGGATGGAAAACGGGGAGCTGTGGCGGAACGGCGAGCGCGTAAGTGAGCCCTACGTCGTGCATTCCGATCCGACCCGCTCGGAAGATCCGGTGCAGCGGCTCAAGATGCGGGAGTGGCAGCTGCCCCATCTGGTCAAGCGCGACCCGGCCACCTACAAGCCCGACCTGCAGGATTGGGGGCCGATCGTGGTCCCGGCCGATTCGTTCTTCATGATGGGCGACAATCGCGACAGCTCCTATGACGGACGGTACTGGGGTTTTCTCCCCCGCAAGAACGTGCGGGGCCGTCCGTTGCTGGTCTACTATAGCTACGACGCCAGCAGCTGGCACGCGCTGCCCGCTCTTACCGCAATCCGGTGGAACCGGATTTTCACGACGCCAGAATGACCACCCGGAGAGAAGGCCGGCGCGGCGAGATGGTGGGCGACGTGCTGTTGCTTCTCTCCGACGCGGAAAACGCCGGCCTGCTGGCCGAAATGCTGGCGCGGGGGCGGCGGGTCACCATCGGCGAGGCGGAATCCGCGCTGGACGGCGCCTACGACCTCTGCGTCGTGGACGGCCCCATGCTCCAGCGGTTCTGGCGCCGGATCTCCGAGCGCAAGCGCGCCGCGGCCCCCGCTCTCCTTCCGTTCCTGCTCCTCACCGCCCCGTCCGATGTCGGGTTGTTCGCCCGGTTCCTCTGGACCGCCGTCGACGAGCTGGTCCAGATGCCCGTGCAGCCACCCGAGCTTCTGGCGCGAGTCGACGTTCTCCTACGAGCGCGCGAGGCATCCGTGCGCCTTCGCGACCACGAAGAGGAACGCTTCCGCCAGTTCTTCGAGACCGATTCCGCCGGAAAATGGGTCGCCGCGCCCGACGGGCGCATCCTGCTGTGCAATCCTGCGTTCGCGAGCTGCGCGGGCTTCGCCTCGGTCGACGAGGCCTCCCGGCATACCTGGGGCGACCTCATCGCCGACCCCATCGTTGCCGCCGACTTCGGCGCCGCCCTCCAGCTCGGCACGCCGCTGGCCGGCTACGAGATGGAGCTGCGCCGCTCCGATGGGACCTCGATCCAGGTGCTCCAACACGCTGTGCCTCGGTTGGTGGACGGTCGCTTGATCGAGATTCAGGGCTACTTGGTGGACGTCTCCGAGCGGCGTCGACTGGAACGGCGGCACCACATGGTCGAGCGGCTGGAGGCGATCGGCAGGCTCGCCGGCGGGATCGCGCACAACTTCAACAACATGCTCAGCACGATCCTGGGATATTCCGACCTCCTCCTCACCGATCTTCCGATCGGCGACCCCCGCCGCCAGGAGATCGAGGAGATTCGGCAAGCGGCTCTCCGCTCCGCCGAGCTGACTAGGCAATTATTGGCGTTCAGCCGGCAGCAAGTGCTGACGCCCACGGAGCTGGTTGTGAATGACTTGGTCACCGCCATGGAGCGGACGTTCCGCGGCCTTCTGGGGGACCGAGTCAACCTCGTGCTCGCGCTCGACCCCGAGCTTGGGCCCGTCGTCGCCGATCGAAGCCAGCTCGAGCAGGTCCTGATCAATCT
>DATHMJ010000126.1:0-5419 GCA_035487215.1 Gemmatimonadales bacterium | reverse complement strand
CAGGAGACCTTCATCCGGACATTCGACCGGCTGCGGGACTTCAGGGGCGAGGCGGCGCTGGGAACCTGGATCTGCTCGATCGCCGTCTCGGTGGCGCTCAACGGCCTCCGTCGAGGGAAGCGGCTCCGGGCCCGCGAGGTTGCGTTGGACGAGGCGGCGACAGCGTCGGCCATCGAACGGCGGTCCGAACCGGACTTGCGCGACCGGCTGGCCCGGGCGATCGACGACCTGCCGGAGGGATATCGCGTGGTGTTCCTGATGCACGACGTCGAGGGCTACACGCACGAGGAGATCGGCCGGACCCTCGGCGTCCGTACCGGCACGTCCAAGGCCCAGCTGAGCCGTGCGCGCGCGAAGTTGCGCCGCTCGCTAGCCGACTTCGCGAGGGGATGACTCCATGATCCGGGACGACGACCAGCCGCTCGAGCCCGAGCTGCGCGAGGCTGCGCGCGCGTATCATGAGCCCCCGTCCGTACCGCGGGATGCGGTGTGGGTCCAGATCCAGCGGCGCAGAGCCGAACAGCAACGGCGGTGGGCGCGGCCGACGCGGCGTGTCTGGCGGTGGGCTGCCGGGGTCGCGGCGGCGCTCGCGCTCGGTGTCGGAATCGGGCGCCTCAGCGTTCGCACCCGCGGCCCGGCGGCCGGCGCGAGCGCGCCCACCGTCGCCACGTCCCCGGCGGCAACGACGCCGGCACCGACCGGCGCAGCCTCCACCAAAGACGAGGCGACCGCCTACCGGCTGGCAACGGCGGACCATCTCGCCCAAGCCGAGGCGTTCCTGACGCTCTTCCGCGCGTCGGTGCGCGAAGGCCACGAGGAGCGTCTGGCATCCGCGACCGCCCGCCAGCTGCTCGCCACAAACCGGCTTCTCATCGATTCCCGCGCGGGCACCGATCCCAGACTGCGGCTCCTGTTGCAGGATCTGGAGCTGGTGCTCGCGCAGATCGCGCAGCTCGCGCCCGGCCGTGGCCGCGAGGATCTCAAGCTGATCACTGACGGCCTGGAGCAAGGCGGGATGATGGTCCGCCTGCGCGCGGCCGTCCCCGCCGGCACGGAAATGCATTTCCGGCAAGGAGCGTTGTGATGCCCTGGCACTCGATGCGGTGGGCGGCGATGGCGCTCGCCGCGCTGGTCGCGGCGGGCCGCGTCCCGGCCACGAATCAGGCCGCGGAGAGGCTGCCCCAAGCGCCTCCGGCGCCGGCGGGTCAGGCAGACCCGGCTGATTCGCTCTATCGGGCGGCCCGCGTCGCGCTCGGCAGCCGGGACTACCGGCGGGCGGCGGATCTCTTCGCGGCGATCGAAGCCCGGTTCGGGAAGTCGCGCTACGCGGCTGACGCTCCCTACTGGCGCGCGTTTGCGTTGTATCGGCTGGGGACGGGCGAGAGTCTGCGGCAAGGGCTCGCGTCGCTCCGCACCCAGCGCACCAAGTATCCCGCGGCCGCGACCAGGGGCGATGCGGCCGCGCTTCAGCGCCGCATCCAGGGTGAGCTGGCCCGCCGAGGCGATCCTGCGGCGGCAGCGGAGATCACGGCCGCCGCCTCCGAAATCGCCGCGGCGGGGCTCGTCGTCGCGGCGCCCCCGGGGCCTCCGGCACCACCAGCGCCGCCGACCGCCCCACATGCGCCTCGCCCGCCTTCCGGACGGAGTCGGACGTCGGACACGATGTGCACCGAGAACGACGACGACATCAAGGTCGCCGCGCTGAACGCGCTCCAGCAGATGGACGCCGAGCGGGCGGCGCCGGTGCTGCGAAAAGTCCTGAGCCGGCGTGACGAGGCGTCGGTCTGCCTCCGGCGGAAGGCGGTCTTTCTGGTCGCGCAGCAGCACCCCGAGGGCGCGGAGGCGACGTTGCTCGACGCCGCGCGCAACGACCCGGACCCGGAGGTCAGGGAACAGGCGGTATTCTGGTTGTCCCAGGTCGGCACCGAGCGATCAGTGGCGGCGCTCGACTCGATCGTCCGCACTTCGACCGACCCGACCCTCCAGGAGAAGGCGGTGTTCGCCCTTTCGCAGGAAGGGAGCCCGACGGCCATCAACGCGCTCCGCGCATATGCCGAGCGGGCCGACGTCTCCGACGACGCGCGGGAAAAGGCGATCTTCTGGCTGGGGCAGACCGGCACCGCGGATAATGCCGCGTTTCTGCAGGGGCTGTATCCTCGTCTTCAGAGCGACGAGCTCAAGAAGAAGATCCTGTTTTCCATCTCGCAGATGGACACGCGCGAGGGTGGCCACTGGCTCGTCGGGGTCGCGCGGGACGGCAAGGAGACGCCCGAGCTGCGCAAGCAGGCCCTCTTCTGGGCCGAGCAGTGTGAGGTGCCGACGGCCGAGTTCGCCAGTCTCTACACCACGGCGCAAGACCGGGAGATGCGGGAGCAGGTGATCTTCGTGCTGTCACAGCGAGGCGATAAAGCTGCCGCGGACAAGCTCGTCGAAATCGCGAAGAGCGATCCGGATCGCGACCTCCGGAAGAAGGCGCTCTTTTGGCTCGGCCAAATGGACGACCCGCGAGTGACCGACGTGCTCCAGCAGATCCTCGATCAGTGACCGGAGGCCCGCTGGGCAACCGTTAGCGCGTCGGCGCCGTCTAAGAGCAGCAACCCATGCTGCTGCCGACTGCCGGTTTCCTCGCGCTCACCGCCACCGCGATCCAGCTCGATTCCGCGGTGAGTCGGTCGTACCCACCGGTCGCCGCGGCGGTCCACGCGGTCCGGGCCACCGGACCGATCAACCTCGACGGCCGGCTGGACGAGCCCGCCTGGGCCGCCGCGGTGCCGATCGCGGGGCTCACCCAGCGGGCGCCGCACGAAGGCGCCGAGTCGTCGGAGCGCACCGAGATCCGAGTCCTGTTCGACGACGACGCGATCTACGTGGCTGCGCGCATGTACGACAGCGCCCCGGATTCGGTCACCGCGATGCTGGCCCGGCGCGACCGGACCGTGAGTGCCGACCGCTTTCTCGTCTTCCTCGATCCCTATCACGACCGCCGCTCCGGCTTCTACTTCGGGATCAACGCGGCGGGCACGCTCTACGACGGCACCCTCTACAACGACGATTGGAACGATGACACCTGGGACGGCGTCTGGGACGGCCGAGCCGCGCTCGATTCGTTGGGCTGGACGGCGGAGCTGCGGATTCCGTACTCGCAGCTCCGATTCCAGCGCAAGGATACCTACGTCTGGGGCGTGAACTTCGAGCGGGAAATCGCGCGGCGAAACGAGCAGGACTACCTCGTGTGCCGGCCCACCAACGGCAGCGGGTTCGTCTCGCGGTTCGTGGACCTCGTGGGGATCGAGCAGGTGGCGCCCCGGCCACGGGTCGAAGTGATGCCGTACGTCACGGCCAAAGCGGAATTCCTCGACCACGACCCGGCCGATCCATTTCATCCGGGGGCGCGGGCCCGACCCGGGGCCGGCTTGGACGCGAAGGTCGGGATCGGGAGCAACCTCACGCTCGACGGGACGGTGAATCCCGATTTCGGACAGGTCGAGGTGGACCCCGCCGTGGTCAATCTCACGGACGTCGAGACGTTCTTTCCCGAGAAGCGCCCGTTCTTCATCGAAGGGGCCAACATCTTCAATTTCGGAGCGGGCGGAGCCAACGACTTTTGGGGATTCAACTGGGGCGGCGCCGACTTTCTCTACACCCGCCGGATCGGTCGCGCGCCGCAGGGGATCCTGCCCACCGCGGACTTCTCGGCCGAGCCGGCGGGCACCCACATCCTCGGTGCCGCCAAGCTCAGCGGAAAGGTCGGCACCTGGAGCCTGGGCGCGCTCAACGCGCTCACCAACTCCGAATACGCCGATCTCGCGCTCGGGCCGACGACCTGGCGGGCCGAGGTCGAGCCGCTCACGTGGTATGGCGTCTATCGAGCGCAGAAGGAGCTGGCGCAGGGACGCTACGGGATCGGCTTCATCGGCACGGGGACGGCGCGCCGGTTCGACGAAGACAGCCTCCCCAATCAGCTCTCCCGCACCGCGTTCGGCCTCGGCATGGACGGATGGCTGACCCTGGACAAGAGCGGGACCTGGGTCGTCTCCGGATGGGCGGGCGCGAGTCGCGTGACCGGCACGCCGGCGCGGCTCACCGATCTGGAAAGCAATTCCGTCCACTACTTCCAGCGGCCCGATGCCGACTACCTGAAGCTCGACTCCAACGCCACGTCGCTCTCGGGCTGGGCCGGACGGGTGACGCTCAACAAGCAGAAGGGTGATTGGATGCTCAACGCCGCCGTGGGCGCCATCGACCCGGGATACGAGGTGAACGACCTCGGCTTTCAGATCTGGGCCGACCAGATCAACGCGCATCTCATGGTCGGTCGCCGGTGGACCCACCCGAGTCGCCTGTTTCAGAGCGCGCAGCTCAATCTGGCGACGTTCCGCACCTGGGATTTCGGCGGCGACCTTACCCTCGCGGGCTACTTCCTGATGGGGACGTTCGATCTACGCAACTTTTCCCACTTGCAATGGACGCTCGAGTACGACGCCCAGAGCCAGAACGCCCGCCGCACGCGGGGCGGGCCGCTGAGCCTGAACCCGCCGGGTGTCGACTGGTCCGTGACCTTCACGTCGGACCCGAGACGGAAGTGGATCGCCGGCATCGGCGCGCAGGGCGACGAGTTCGCGCGCGACCGGCAGCATAGCTGGTCGATTTTTCCCACGCTCGAGTGGCATCCCAGCTCGCGCGCGGTCGTCCAGTTCGGCCCGCGCCTCGACAAGCTGCACACCACCGCGCAGTACGTCGACACGTTCGACGATGCCGCCGCGACCCAGACCTACGGGCATCGCTACTTGTTCGCGGAGCTCGAGGAGCTGCAATTGTCGGCCAGCGTGCGGGTCAATTGGATCTTCACGCCGCGACTGAGCCTGGAGATCTACGCGCAGCCGCTGCTCTCCTCGGGTGCGTACACCAACTACAAGGAGCTGGCCGCCCCGCGCACTTACGACTTCCTCGCGACCGGGCCGCCCCGTACCGCTCCGGACGACGACACCCGGCTGGTCGTGGCCCCGGCGACGCCGGGCTTGGCTCAGCTGGAGTTCGACAACCCCAATTTCTCCCTCGCCTCCCTCCGTGGAAACGCCGTGCTGCGTTGGGAGTATCGGCCCGGGTCCACGATCTTCTTCGTTTGGACCCAGAATCGATCCGACACGATTACCGACGGCACGTTCCGCGTGGGCGACGGGCTCGACCGGCTCTTTTCCGCCGCGGCGAACAACGTGTTTCTGCTGAAGTTCTCGTATTGGTGGAGGCCGTAACGGGGGCTTACATTCCCGCCCATGCTGGACCCCCGACATCCCGGCGTCGCGCGGGCGGGCGGCGTGGGAGTCGCGCTGTTCATCGGTGCCTGCGGCCCTTCCAAGCCGGCCACACCTCCGCTCGAGCTCGCATCACCGCCCGACACCCTCGAAGCTCCATTCCGTGA
>DATHMJ010000125.1:0-6020 GCA_035487215.1 Gemmatimonadales bacterium | reverse complement strand
TGGCGCAACGCGTGATCCAACAACGCCTCGGACGTCGAGAATCGAGGATTGGCGGCGTCCATCGCGGTGGTGGAGATGCCAAGCACGCGGGGCGGCGCCCCCGCCGGCTTGGGATGCGGCTCGAGCAGGTGAGACGGCTTGTGCTTGAGTAGCCGCCGCGGCATGTCGGGCGGCAGCTTCACGTATACTCCGTCCGCGCGTTCCTCGACGCCGTACACCGGCACCTGCTCCTCGTCAAATCCTTCCGGACCCTTGCCGGTAATTACGCTGTATTCCCAGGAGTGCCACGGACACATCACGAACTCACCTCGGACGCGGCCCTCCGAAAGCGGGCCCCCGCGGTGGTTGCAGATGTCGGAGATGACGCGAAACCGGCCGTCGTGATGGAACACGGCCACTCGGTGATGCTCGAGCTCGACGGCGAAAGGAACCCGAGCGAGCAGCTCGTCCCGCGTCCCGAGGCGATACCAGGTCTCCATGCGAGTCTCCGGGTTAGCTGATCGCCTTTGTCACGTCGAGTACCGCCGCCTCCAAAGCCTCGCGCGGCAATGTGCCTTGCGCCAGGCGGGCCGTGCCGCCGCCCCGTCCGCCCGCCGGGCCGAGGACGGCCTTGAGTAGAGCGGCCGCGTCACGTCCGGAGTCCTCGGAGGCCGCGACCACCAGTCCGGGCGGGACGGCCAGCGCGCCAACGAACACCGCTTTCGGCCGCGCGGCGACCGCCTGCGCCAGACCACGGAGCCGCTCCAATGTCCCGCCTTCCTGACGGACAACGATGCGCCGCACACCGGCCTCGTCCGTGAGCGCTCCGTCGTACAGCTCGACGGCCCGAAAGCGATCCAGCTCGACTTCCACGTCTCGCCGCGCGGCAGCCACGAGCTTGAGATCGGCGCGTTGCGCCTCGACAAGCGGCGGCAGCTCGTCGGGGCGGGCCGAATAGAAGCCCGCCAGGCGTTCCAACAGCTCGTGGTCGAGTCGGGCTCGACGCACCGCACGAAGACCGCACAGGAATTCCAGACGCACAGCTTTGCGCACGCGTTCCACCCGGCGGATCAGGATCACGCCGATCTCACCGGTCGCGCGCACGTGCGTGCCGCCACACGCGCTTCGATCGAGATCCGCGATCGTGACGATGCGAAGGGATCCGGTCCGTTCCGGCGCCTTTCGGAGGCCACTCGCTTCGGCGGCCTCCTCGAAGCTGACCGATACGGCACGGTTCTCGGCAGCGATGCGATTGGCGCGCGCTTCGGCCGCGATAACCTGGTCGGCGGTGATCGAGCCCACGTCGAGGTCGAGCGTAGACGCTTCGCTGCCGAAGTGCACGCTCACGGTGGGGAAACCGTACAGGTCCGTCAGGACTGCCGACAGGAGGTGCTGGCCGGTGTGTTGCTGCATGTGATCGAAGCGCCGCGCCCAATCCACCTCGGCCGAGACCGCGTCTCCGGCGACCGGAGCGCTCAGTATGTGCGCGACGCGCTCGCCCTCGTCAATGACGTCGAGGACGTCGGCCTCCGCCAAGCGGCCGGTGTCGTGCGGTTGCCCGCCCGAGGTGGGGTAGAAGGCGGTTCGATCCAGATAGACACGCCGGCCCTCGTCGGCGCGGTCGAGCACCACCGCTTGGAAGGCGGTGAGATACGAGTCGTCGTAGTACAGGCGTTTAGTCACTGCCTATGACTACCAGCCGCGCGCGCTTCGCGGAAGAGCGTCTAGGCCGGGGCCTCGGCCCGTGGCCGCCGACCGAGCAGGGGGAGCCCGTCCGGGCCGAGTACGAGCACGAGGCCGACCAGGATGATGGGCGCGCAGATGAGCGTCCGTATACCGAGCGGCTCGCCGGCGAGCCACCAGCCGAGAAACAGGGCGACTACCGGATTGACGTAGGCGTAGGTTGCCACCCGCGTCGGCTCGACGACGCTGACAAGCCAGGTGAAGCACGTGAACGCGAGCATCGAGCCCAAGACGACGAGATAGACCCAGGCAAGGAGCGACGCGGTCGTGACCTGCGCCGGGTCCAGACCGCGAAGCTCGCCCGCGGCGACGCCGATCCCGAGCACGACGACCCCGCCTGCCAGCATGCTCATCGCCGAGGCGAGCCGGCGGTCACCGGGAAGCGAGACCCGTCGAGTCAGAACCGACCCCAGCGCCCACGATGCCGACGCGAAGACCAGGGAGCCTGTCCGGATGAGGGGCACGCCGGCGAGGCCCTCGCCGCGTCCGCCGAGCAGAAAGGCAAGCCCGAGAAGCCCAACCACCAATCCGAGCAGCCGGCGGCCCGCGATCGGCTTACCCCCGGGCGCGACGCGTTGAAAGAGCGCGACCCACAGCGGCATCCCCGCGACGATCAGTGCCGCCAACCCGGACGGGACCCGCTGCTCCGCCCAACCAACGATGGCGTTGCCACCCGCGACGAGGAGCACGCCGATCCAGAGGGCGGCCAACCACTCCCGTCGGGAGGGAGCTGGCGCGCCGCGGACCCGGACCCAGGCGTACAAGAGCAGACCGGCCACGATGAAGCGCGTGCCGGACAGCAGAAAGGGTGGTATGGTCGCCACCGCCACGCGAATGCCGAGGTACGTGGAGCCCCAGACCACGTAGACCACGGCGAAGGCCGCGACAATGCGCAGCTTCACCGGAGGGGCAACTCCATTCGGATGTTGGCGCGTTGGTAGGCGACCGGGCCCAGCGGGATCTCGCGGAACCCGAGCGAATGGTAGAGCGCAAGCGCTGGCGCAAGGCTCCGGTGCGAGACCAGCTCGACCCGATGCGCTCCGCGCGCGCGGGCCAGCTCGACCAGAGCCGCGCACAGACGCCGGCCGACGCCTCGGCCTTGCATGCGCCGAGTCACCGCCATCTTCGCCAGCTCGAACTCCTGTGTGCCCACGGGAATGAGCGCGCCGGTCCCCACGGCCTCGGCGCCCTCGACCGCCATAAGAATCGCGCCGCCGGGTGCCAGGACGTACGTCTCCGGATCGCCGAGCACTCGCCGGTCTTCGGGCTCGATCTCGAAGTACGTGGCGATCCACTCGAGATTCAGATCCCGAAAGGCGTCGCGGTGCTCGGACCCATACGGGACGATCTGGATGGCGGTTGCGGTCGCGCTCGGCTCGGCCATGGGCCCTCCCGTCGGCCTCGTCTTGCTGGGTCGGTCATCGCAAGTTATCGTATTCCGTGTAACCATAACAGTTTCAGCATATGACTACTGTAGCCAGTACAGTTCGCCGGGCCCGTCCGCGGCGCCGAGACCGGGTGTTGTACCAACGCCTGGCCGACGAGCTGGTGGGTTTGATGGAGGCCCGGGTCCTCCGGCCGGGCGATCGGCTGCCCTCGGTGCGCGGCTACAGCCGCCAGAAGCGGGTCAGCGTCGCCACGGTCCTCCGCACCTACCAACTGCTCGAAGATCGCGGATACCTCGAGGTTCGTCCCCAGTCGGGCCATTATGTGAGCGCGTCGGGCGGACATCTGGCGCCCTCACCGTCGGTTCGGCGCCCCTCCTTCGCCAAGGAGGAGGTCCGGGTGGCGGACCTTGCCTGGGAGCTGCTGGCGCGCGTCAACGACAAAGGTCTGGCTCCGTTCGGCCTCGCCACCGCCGCGCCGGAGCACTATCCCGCGCGTCGCCTGAGCGGGATTCTGGCCCGGGTCACCCGAGAAGCCGGGGTTGCCGGCGTGATCTATGGCTCGCCGGTGGGGCACGAGGCCTTGCTCCATCAGGTGGCTCGAAGGGCGTTGGGCGCCGGGCTCACGGTCCAACCCGATGAGCTACTCATCACCAACGGTTGCACCGAAGCGATCCAGCTCGCGCTGCGGGCCCTTATGCGGGCCGGCGAGGTGCTCCTGGTCGAGTCGCCCTCCTACTACGGATTTCTGGAGACGGCGGAGTCACTCGGTCTTCGGGTGGCCGAGGTCCCCACCGATCCCGAGACCGGTGTGTCGCTGGACCACCTGGACGCCGCCATCCGGCGCACCCGCCCGCGCGCGTTCCTCACCAACCCCACGTTCCACAATCCCTTGGGCTTCCTGGTTCCGGACGATCGGAAGCGCGAGCAACTGGCTCTCCTGGCCAGGCATGGTGTGGCGGTCGTCGAAGACGACCTCTACGGTGACCTGTATTTCGGCGACACGCGGCCGGCGCCCCTCAAGGCGTTCGACCAGACCGGCGACGTCATCCTCTGCTCGTCGTTCTCCAAGACGCTGGCGCCGGGCTTTCGCGTGGGGTGGGTCGCCGCGGGTCGGCACATCGAGCGGATCCGGAAGCTCAAACTGGCCAGCTCGATCCACACGAACACGCTGGCGCAGCTGGCGCTGGCCGAGTACCTGAGCGGAGGCGGGGCCGAACACCATCTGCGCCGGATCCGGCAAGCGTTTCGAGCCCAGGTGGCGGACTACTCGCTCGCGATCGCCCGACTGTTTCCGGAGGGCACCAGGGTTTCGCGGCCGCAGGGCGGCCATTTGCTCTGGGTCGAGCTGGCTCGGGGCAAGGACACGATGGAGCTCTCGCGCCGGGCATTGGCACGGCGGGTGGGGATCGTGCCCGGGCGCGTGTTTTCCGCGGGGGACACCTATGGCCACTGCTTCCGGTTGAACTGCGGGTTCCCGCTTCGCGGGGACAACGAGGGGGCGTTGGAAACGCTGGCGGGACTGGTCCGGGAGCTCTAGCCGGTTACCAGCGGGCGACCTTCAGCCGATTGTGAACGTCCTGAACACCCTGGACGGCGCGGGATAGCTCCTCCGCCAGCCACTTGGCTTCGCGGCTGTCCACCCGACCAACGAGGGTCACCTCGGCCTCCTCCACGTCGATCTCGACTTCGGTGGCGTCGAGGTTCGGATGGCCCATCAGGCGGTCGTGCACCTCTTCCCAAATGCGCTCGTCGGCGCCAAGCTCGGAATCCTTGCGTGCCGTCATGAGACGCCCCCCGCGGCAGCGGCTCCTGGGTCCGACGCCATATATGTGAAGGACCCGCCGTCTCGGTCAAGAACCCCGGCCAGCGCCGTTTCGAGCCGCCGGTCGAGGGGTGTATCTTCCTCCGCCCATCTCCATCCCTCGCGTGGGGTGGCGTCATCGGTTTAGAGGAGTGCAGCATGAAGGCTTCCGACATCCGCCGCGGTCACGTTCTCATGATCGACGGCACGCCCTGCCGGGTCATGGACTTTCAGCATCGGACCCCGGGCAATCTCCGGGCGTTCGTTCAGGTGCGTCTCCGTAATCTGAACTCCGGCAATACCTTCGACACGCGCTTGAGCGCGACCGAGTTCGTCGACGACGCCCGCCTCGACACGAAGGAGCTGCAGGTGCTCTATCGCGACGCCAACGGCCTCCACGTCATGGACAACGATTCGTACGATCAGTACTCGCTCGACGATGAAGCCATCGGCGATGCGGGGCAGTGGCTCGAATCGGGAATGACATTTATGGCGGAATGGCTCGACGGCCGCCCTATCGGCATCGAGCTGCCCTCGGTCGTTGAGCTCAATGTGGTCGAAACCGCCCCCATCATGAAGACGGCCACGAAGACCGCGAGCACGAAGCCCGCGAAGTTGAGCAACGGGGTGACGATCCAGGTGCCGGAGTTCGTGGGCGAAGGGGACCGTGTCAGAGTGAATCCTCGGGAAGGGGTGTATCTGGAACGAGCGAAGTAAGCCGGAGGCTATCGGCCAATGGCAGATGGCTTGCCGATGTGCACCCCTCTTGCCGCCATCCGTCTCTCTGATATCCTGTATCCTGCTTGTTCGGTTTCGGAGGTTGCATGCGCATCCCACCCAGTTCGATTCTCCTGCCCGGCGTGCTTCTGGCGGTCGCCTGCGGCGGCGAGCGCGCAGCCCCGGTCACTCGTGACCTGACCCTGGCCCCGTCGGTCGAGTCCGCGACGGAGGGAGCCGTGGTTTCGGCCCGTGAATTGGGATTGCCAGAGGTGGAGCAGAGCCGGCGACCCACGTCCACTGCCGCCGTCGCGCGCCACGGAGCGACCAAAGCGCGCATCCGTACCCCCGATGCCGCGGGTCCAAGCCTGCCGGTGGTCGCGCCGGTGGCC
>DATHMJ010000124.1:0-2082 GCA_035487215.1 Gemmatimonadales bacterium | reverse complement strand
AGGGGTGGTCGCCAATCTCTCCCCCAACCCCGTGCGCGACGTGGAGCTCCTGATCCGTTACGATTGGCTTTGGAGGAACGAGTTCCGCCCCGGCGACGACAGCCCGAGCCGGGCCGTCTACTACACGGTGCCGGGAGAGATTCCGCCCGGCGGGCAGGCGCGGTTCATCTATCGCGTCGATCCCCCGCTGCCGGTGCGCTCCGACGGCCAGTTCCGCGCCTCGGTGGAGAACGTCGGGCTGGTCAAGGTCGAGAACTAGGACGATCCATCCCCAACTCGAGGTGAGACGTGTCGATTCGGAGAACCCCGGGCGCTGCGTGCGTTCTGGCGAGCGTATTGGCCTGCGTGATCCTGGCGAGCAGCGCGGAGGCCGGCGTTTCCCGGCTGCGCCGCATGGTCGTGGTCGGTGACAGCCTGCTGGCGGGGTTCGGCTCCGGCGGCTTCGTCGGCGCGGGACGCCCCGGGCAGGTGGACAGCGCGCCGGCCTTCGTCGCCCGGAGAGCGCACGTGAAGCTGCCGCTGCCGCTCATGTCGGACCCCGGTGTGCCGGCGCAGCTCGGCATCGTGGACGCGAACCGCAACGGGCAGCTCGATCCGGGTGAGGTCCGCCGGCAGGACTCGGGGCTCGGCTTCCGCGACGACCCGGAGGCGCGCGCGCGGAATCTCGCCGTTCCCGGCGAGGACATGGTGAGCGTCTTCCAGACGATCAGCCCGCAGGACATCGCCGGCCAGCTGGTGAGCGGCAGTCCGAACGGGCGTGACATCCTGAAGTTCCTGGTCCTCGGCCTGCCGCTGCAGTCCGATCCCGTGTCGCAGCTGAGCCGGGCCAGGGACATCGCCCCGAGCTTCCTGCTGGTGTGGCTCGGAAACAACGACGTGCTCGACATGGCCACCAACACCGACCCGGGCGCCGCCACGCTCGGGGCGAACGACTTCGGGAATCGCTTCCGCGGCCTGCTCGACGCCCTCGCGGACACGCGCGCGGGCATGGCCGTCGCCAACCTCCCGGATCCGACCGGGATCGCGGCGCTGCGACGAGCCGCGGGCGAGGTGACGAGCTGTCACAAAGCCGACGGGACCATGCAGGCGGTCGCGTCCGACGACCTCCTGTCCATCGACCTCGACCGGAGCCTGCTGCCGACCCCGCCGTGCGGCAAGGTGCTCGATGCCGCCGAGCGGGCCCAGGTCCGTGCCACGGTGATCGCCTTCAACGCCGAGATCGCTGCCGCGATCGCCGACACGGAGCAGCGCCGCGGCGTGAGCATCGCGTCGGTCGACACCTTTGCCGCCTTCGACCAGCTGCAGGCCGCCGGGGTCGATCTGGACGGCAACGGTACACCCGACCTGACCACGCGCTACCTGGGAGGAATCTTCAGCCTGGACGGGATCCATCCCACGCGTACCGGCAACGCGATCATCGCCAACGCCTTCATCGACGCGATCAACGCGCGCTTCGGCGAAGCCATCCCAAGAGTGGACGTCGCCCGGGTGGCGGCGCGCGATCGGCTCGCGCACAGCCGGTTCCGCCCCGCCGGGGAGCCTCCCTTCGGACTCATCGGCGACGGCCAGAGCGACGACATCGAATCGTTCTTCACGCACGAGTTCGACAACGTCCAGAACGGGATCAACGACATCCGGGACAAGCTCGAGCACCGGCTCGGAGACTTCTTCTAGTCGCCGGTCGCACCGTGATGGCCGCGGACACGAATGCAGGGTATCGTCCGGTGCTGAGCACCACATGCCGCGGCTCATCATCGTCTCGAACCGCCTGCCGGTCAGCGTGACGCGCGAGGGCGGGGAAGTCACGCTCGAGCGCAGCACGGGCGGCCTCGCCACCGGGCTCACGAGCCCGCACGAGAGCTCGGACGGCCTCTGGGTGGGATGGCCGGGTCCCACCGACGGGCTCGGCGAGGACGAGCACGCGACGGTCGCGCGCCTGCTGGCGGATCGTCGCGCCGTCCCCGTGTGGCTCGACGCCGACGACGTGAAGCACTTCTACGAGGGCTTCTCGAACGAGGTCCTGTGGCCGCTCTTCCACTATCTGATCGACCAGATGCCGCTCCACGTGCGGCACTGGGACGC
>DATHMJ010000123.1:0-12616 GCA_035487215.1 Gemmatimonadales bacterium | reverse complement strand
TCGAAGGCGCGGGCAGCGCTGGCAATCCGGCGGTTGCTTACTCCAGATGCGCGCTCGATTACGCGCTCCGACACGCGGCGGTGGCTCGACCGCTCGCGACCCGCGCGTGGGTCCAGATGTTCTGATCGGAAAGCGAGATGCACAGCGCGTTTTTGGGTCGTTCGTTGGGCTTCGGGCAATAGGAGAGACGGGTTGCGAAACGGGAGGCGGGGCTGCATGGGTGAGCTCTGGATTCGACCTTCGCTTGCCAAGCTAACTAATTACTGCACAATGGCTTACGAACTCACTTTGGGGACCGGCACATGGGTTGCACCCGAGGTGCAAGTCGGTTCCTGATTTTCTGGTCCGGCGCTCAGGATTGAGATACCACGTGAGCGAGGGTCGGTGCGAGCCAGCGCGCGCGGGCAGTCGGGCGAAATTGGCAGAGTGCCGTAAATACTGACGCCGCTTGCGCTTGAACTGGCTCCGTTGACGCGATCACATGATTGACAATCCGTTGGTGTTTGGGTAGCGTAGCTCGTTAACCCCTATAACAATCGGGCACCTATGGCACTGTTCGGTCGGAGCTCGAGCACGGTGGGCCTCGACATCGGCAGCGGGCTGATCAAGCTCGTTCAGGTGTCGCATCGGTCCGGCGAGCCGGTCCTCACGAAGGTCGCGTTCGCGTCCGTCGTGAGCGATGCGATCGTCGAGGGCGAGGTCATGGACCCGGCGCTCGTCGGCGATGCCATCAAGGGCCTGATGGCGACAGCAGGGATCAAGACCAAGCAGGTTGTCACCGCCGTCGGCGGCCGCGATGTGATCATCAAGAAAATCGCGATGGATCGGATGAAAGAGGCGGAGGCGCGCGAAGTCATTCGCTGGGAAGCCGAGCAGCACGTGCCATTCGATATGGATAACGTGGAGCTCGACTTCCAGATCCTGGATCCCGAAGGTGAAGGGCTCCAGATGACCGTGCTGCTGGTCGCCGCCAAGCGCGAGCTGATCGAGACGAAGCTCGCGCTCCTCTCCGAGATCGGGCTCGAGCCCAGCATCATCGACGTGGATGCCTTCGCGCTCCACAACGCGTTCGAGGTCAACTACCCCGAGGCGATGCGCGGGGTGGTCGGGCTGGTCAACATCGGGCACGAAACCACCAACATCAACATCCTCGACGACGGCATCCCCGTTCTCACCCGCGACATCCCGATCGGCACCCGCCGCTTCCGCGAAGATCTCCAGCGCGAGCGCGGTGTGTCCGCCGACGACGCCGACAAGATGCTCCAGGGTGCCGAGCCGAGCGATCTGCTCGAGCCGTTCCTGGAGTCGCGCGGCGAGGAACTCGCGGTCGGCATCGAGCGCGCGGCCGCGTTTCTCCAGAGCGCCAGCCGCTCGGCCGCGGGGATCTCGCGGTTGTACATCACCGGCGGCGGGTCACGCATCCCGCGCCTCGGCAAGGTCCTCGGCGACCGTTTGCGGCTGCCGGTCCAGGCGGCCAACCCGCTCGAGCGGATCCAGGTGGCGGAAGGCGTCTTCGGCGCGACGAACGTGGACGAGATCGCGCCGCTCTTGATGCTTCCGATCGGCCTCGCGCTCCGCTCGGCCGCGTGACCACCTCTACGGGACGCGCTGCCTCATGATGATCACGGTCAATCTCCGACCCGGCCTCAAGCGCAAGCGCGCGGGGTCGCCCCTCGCCGGGGCGCTGGCGGGCGCGAAGGCATTCGGGGCCAAGGTCAAGGACCCCGCCCTCCTGGTCGCCATCCTGGCCTGGCTGGGCGTGGGCGGATGGCTGGGGTACACCTGGCTCAGCAACACCACCGAGCTGCGGGCGCTCGAACCGCGGCTGGAGCAGGCGCGCTCGGAGCACAAGCGCTTCCAGACGTTCCTCGACCAGAAGCACAAGCAGGAGCAGATCCGCGATTCCCTCCTCGCCCAGATCACCACGATCCGCGGGGTGGACGGCGATCGCTATGTCTGGCCGCACGTGCTGGACGAGGTGACCCGCTCGCTGCCGGCGTACACCTGGTTGGTGGACGTCTCGCCGGTCGCAGCGCCGCCCGCGCCGCCGCAGCCCGCGGCCCAGGCCAAGGACAAGAAGCAACCGATCGACACCATGCCCAAGAGCATCACGTTCCAGCTCAACGGGCGCACGGTGGACATCCAGGCGTACACCCGCTTCCTCCGCAATCTGGAAGCGTCGCCTTGGATCACCGACGTGACCCCGGTGTCGGCCCAGACGGTCGTCGAGCAGGAGCGAGCGGTGACCGCGTTCACCATCCGCGCCCGGTACAAGCAGGCCGACTCGGCCTACATCCGTACCGTCCCCCTCAGCCAGTCGGTGAGGTGAGGTCATGTCCGCCAAGACGACCCCGATCTTCCTGATTCTGCTCGCCGCGATCGTCGGCTACATCGGCTATTCCGGCCTCGAGGTCGCCGGCGTGCCGGGCCTCTCGCTGCAGAAGGAGCACATCGTCGCGGTCCGCGATACGATCACGAAGCTCGAGGGCGAGATCGACAAGGCGAAAAAGGAGCTGGCCAAGGGCACGGCCGAGGATCTGCGCAAGAAGCTCGAGACGTACCGGGCGAGCCTCGCGCTCCTCCGCCGTCTCGTGCCGGAGCGCAACGAGGTGCCCAATCTGCTCGACGACATCTCCACGCGCGGCAAGATCCGCGGAGTAACGCTGTCGCAGGTGGTGCCGCTGCCGGTCGAGTCCGGCCCGGCCCCGTTCGATACCTACAAGTACACGCTCTCGGTCATCGGGCACTACGATCAGATCGGAGAATGGCTGGCCGACGTCGCGAGCCTGCAGCGGATCATCGTGCCGCAGGACGTCTCCCTGGTCGCCGCCAATCAGGCGGCCGCGAAGGCGCTGGGCGACACCTCGGGCTCGCTGCTCGAGGCCAAGCTCCAGATCCGCACCTTCGTCAAGTCCGGCGTGCCGGAAGGAGAGAGCAGTGGCACCTAGGCTCTGGTCGATCCTCCTCCTCGCGGGCTGCGTCGGCGCCACGAGCGTCGCCGCCGCGCAGACAGGGGTGGACGTGGGCGCGGTGAAGAGCCGCGCCGATACGGGGAAGAAGACCCAGGTCGCCGCCGCGCCTGCGAGCGCGGATTCCGGCGCCACCGGTGACGTGTCCGAGACCACGGTGATGCGCGAGACCTTCGCCTACGGCGGGGCGTCGCGCGATCCGTTCGCGTCGCTGATCAAGACGGCGCACGCGGGCCCCGAGCTCGTCGACCTCCAGCTGGTCGGGATCTACGAGGACCTCCGCTACTCGGGCAACAGCATCGCGGTGCTGCGCGAGAAGAGCACCGGCAAGCGGTACAAGCTTCGCGCGGGCGAGCAGATCGGTCGCCTGCGGGTGATGCAGGTTCGCTCCAAGGACGTCGTGTTCACGATTCAAGACTTCGGCTATGAACGCCAGGAAACTCTCTCGCTCCGCAAGCTGGAGGACGTGACGCCATGACCCGTATGCATCGTGTGCTGCTGGCCGCCGCCGCGCTGTTTGGCTCGGTGACCCCGGCTCACGCCGGGGGAGGCCCCGGCGGCGGAGAGGTGACGGGCGTCAGCGTCCTCCCCGCTCCGGGCAGGGCTGAGGTGGTCATCAACGTCCGCGGCGCCGTCCAGGTCCGCGACTTCATGCTCCACGCGCCCGATCGGCTGGTGGTCGACGTGGTCGGGGCCACCCTGTCGGCTCGCGGTGCCCTGTACGACGGGGTCAACCGGGGCGGCGTGGTCAACCTGCGGTACTCCCAGTTCCGTCCCGACGTCGTGCGGATCGTGCTCGACCTCGACGGTGTGAAGAACTACAAGCTGGCCCGCGCGAACGACGAAGTGCGCGTGAGCTTCGGCAGCGAGAAGGAGTTCGCGGCCTGGTCGTCCGGTAACGTGGCGGAGCTTGCTGCCGTGCCGGCCGATGCAACGGCCGACGTGGTCGCGACGGCTCCGGCCCGCACGCCGGAAGTCCGGGTCGAGCCGGCCAGGAACGCGCTGTACCGCACGGAGCAGCCGCGGATCACCGTCACCTGGGATCGCGCCAGCATCGCCGACGTGGTCGCCGGGTTCGCTGCCTTCAGCGGCCGGACCATCATTCTCGGCAAGGACATCAAGGGCGAGGTCTCGGCGGAGATCAAGAATCAGCCGTGGGACCAGGCCTTCCAAGCGATTCTCGCCACCCAGGGTCTCTCGGCCACGGAGATGTCGGGCGGGATCATTCGGGTCGATGCCCCGGCGGCGCTCGCCGCGCTCGACTCGCTCGAGCCGCTCGAGTCGCGCCAGGTGCCCATCAACTACACGCCGCTCGCGCAGATCACCAAGTCGGTGGAGACCTTGCTCACCAAGGGCCGCGGCCGCGTGGTCGCCGACTCGGCGTCGAGCAGCCTGATCGTCACCGATACGCGTAGCCGGATCGACGACGTCGCCCGGTTCGTAGCGAACCTCGACAAGAAGACCCCGCAGATCCTGATCAAGGCGAAGATCATCTTCGTCGACCGCACCGATCTCGATCGGCTGGGCCTGCGCTACGACCTCGGGTCGACCAACCAGTCGTACAACACGCTGGTGAGCCGCCCCGTCCCGGTGAGCGGCGTGCCCTTCCTGCCGCCGCCGGGTGAGAACGGCGCCGGCATCGTGGACCTCGGCGGCAACACCTTGTCGCTGATCGGCAACGCCAGCGGCCCGGTGGCCAACGCGGCGCTGAGCCTGGTCTTCTCGACCGTCGTCGGCGGCAGCACGCTCACCTCGTTCCTGAGCGCGCTCCAGCAGCAGCAGCTCGCGGACATTCAGGCGGAGCCGACGATCAGCACGCTGGACAACCGCAAGGCGGACATCCTCGTCGGTGAGGAAACACCGGTGCCCGGTGCCCCGCCCGCGCAGGGCTCGGCGGTCGCCGTGCAGCAGACCCAGTTCAAGGAGACCGGTATCCGTCTGACGGTGACGCCGCACGTCACCAACAGCGGCCAGATCCTGATGCAGCTCCGCACCGAGCGCTCGGCGGTGCAGAACCTGCCGGCGTCGCAGTTCGGGTTCAACTTCACCAAGCAGACCACCGAGAATCAGCTGCTCGTGAACGACGGCGAGACGGCGGTCATCGGCGGCCTGACCATCACCGAAGTGAACCGCACCCGCTCGGGTATCCCGCTGCTCTCGCAGCTCCCGATCGTCGGCGGCCTCTTCAGCACGACGGAAAACTCCGAGCGGCGCCGGGATCTGATGATCCTGGTGACGCCTCGAGTGGTGGACGACGCCTCAAGCGTGAACTGACTCGGGACTTGGCCGGGTACGCCCGGACCGGGTAGCTTCGAGCCCGACCCTGGCGTCGGGCTCGTTTGCTTCGCCAGCAGGTGAGAAGTGGCACGTCTCACCTTTCACGAACGAGGGACCGTCGTGCACTTCCGCTTCACCACCGCCGGGGAATCCCACGGCAAAGGCCTCGTCGCCGTTGTCGAGGGACTCCCCGCGGGCCTGCCGATCACCGCCGACTGGGTGGACCAGGACCTGGGTCGCCGGATGCTGGGCTACGGCCGCGGTGCCCGGATGAAGATCGAGCGAGACCGGGTCGAGTTTCTCTCCGGTGTTCGCGCCGGTGAAACGCTCGGGTCGCCGGTGGCGATGCTGGTGCGCAACCGCGACTGGGAAAACTGGGAAGACATCATGGCCGCCGAGGGGACGCCGGGCGACCTGCGCCGTCGCCGAGTGACCCGTCCCCGTCCGGGCCACGCCGATCTCGTCGGCGTCCTCAAGTACGACCGGCTCGACGCGCGCGACATCCTGGAACGCGCCAGCGCTCGGGAAACCGTGGCCCGCGTGGCGGCGGGCGCGCTCGCGCGCCGCCTGCTGGATGAATTCGGTGTCGACGTCGGGAGCCACGTCGTATCCATTGGTGGGATCCGGGCGTCGGTGCCCGCCGCTCTTCCTCGTCCGCTCAATCCCGCGGCCGATCGCTCGGAAATCCGAGTGCTCGATCCCGCTATCGAGAGCGAGATCATCTCCCGGATCGATCGCGCCAAAAAGGACGGCGACACGCTCGGGGGCGAGATCGAGGTCGTGGCCCGGGGGCTGGTGGTCGGGCTGGGGAGCCACGTGAGCTGGGACCGTAAGCTCGATGGGCGTCTCGCCGGGATCCTCATGTCGATTCCCGCCGTGAAAGGCGTCGAGATCGGGCTCGGCTTCGAGGCGGCACGCCGGCCCGGCTCGGCGGTCCACGACCCGATCGGCGCCGGCGCCGACGCTGCACCGGGCGGTGGCGAGGGTGCTCCCCCGGTGCCCGGCGATCGGCGCGGTGGCTTCGCCCGGGGCACCAACAACGCCGGCGGTCTCGAGGGCGGGATGACGACCGGGGAGCCCTTGGTCGTCCGGGTCGCGATGAAGCCGATCTCCACGCTGATGGCGCCGCTCCCGACGGTGGATCTCTCGTCCGGTAGCGCGGCCAACGCGCAGAGTGAGCGCTCCGACGTGACCGCGGTGCCGGCAATGGGCGTCATCGCGGAGGCCCTGGTGGCGATCGTGCTCGCCGACGCGATGCTCGAGAAGTTCGGCGGCGACAGCCTTGCCGAGATGAAGCGAAACGTGGCTGCCTACGTCTCGGCGCTTGGCGCACGATGGACCGCGCTTCGCTCCGAGGGCGTGGAGGCGGGATGAGCCGGCGGCACATTCTGTTGGTAGGGCTGCCGGGCTCCGGCAAGAGCACGGTCGGCCGCCTGGTTGCCGAACAGCTCGCAGCGCCCCTGATCGACGTCGACAATCTCCTAGTCCGTCAGATGGGGATGCCGGTCGCCCAGATCTTCGGAAAGGTGGGGGAGGCCGAGTTCCGGCGGATGGAGCGCGACGCCGTGCGGGCCGCATGCGCCGCGGGTCCGGGCGTCATCGTCCCGGGTGGGGGCTGGGCGGTGCAAGAGGGCGAGCTCGAGTTGGCGCGGGAAACCAGTTGCATCGTCTATCTGCGCTGTCAGCCGAGCACGGCCGTGAAACGGGTCGAGGAAGGCGAGGCTCGCCCGCTCCTGACGTCAGATCCACTCGGTCGGATGCGCACCCTGCTGCAGGAGCGCGAGGGCTGGTATACCCAGGCCGACCACAAGCTCTCGACCGATGGCCGGACGGCCGAACAAACCGCCGGCGAGGTGGTGCAGATCGCCCAGAGTTCAGCTGGTTGGCTATAAACTATTGGCGTGTATGTAGTTACATAACTTGTCCTTGCTATACGGGAACCGCATGCGTTTCTTAACCGGTTCCACGTTGACCCGGACATGACCGGGGACGCTACCCTGAAGGCCATGGCGAAAACGAAGAGCAAGCGCAGCACAAAAACCAAAGCGAGCCCTCCTTTAAAGAGTGGCGGCGGCGCGGACAAGACGCCCAGCACATCGGCGGCCGCGGCGGCGAAGCCGCGCGCCAAGGCCACTCGTGGACCGACGGCCAAGACCCGGGTCCGACGCCGGGGCGAGGCGCTGGTCATCGTGGAATCGCCCACCAAGGCAAAGACGATCGGGAAGTACCTCGGCTCGGGCTACGCCGTGAAGGCGACGATCGGGCACGTGCGGGACCTGCCCACTCGGAAGCTGGGTGTCGAGATCGAGGGCGGGCGGTTCACGCCGGAATACGTCGTGATCAAGGGCAAGAACCAGACGCTCACCGACATCAAGAAGGCCGCCAAGTCGGCGAGCGAGGTATACCTGGCCACCGACCCCGATCGGGAGGGCGAGGCCATCGCCTGGCACGTGGCAAGCCAGCTCGATAACGGGCTGCCCATGCACCGGGTCCTCTTCCATGAGATCACGAAGGACGCGATCCACGAGGCCATGCAGAACCCGGGCCGCATCGACGAGCAGAAGGTGAACGCGCAGCAGGCCCGCCGCATCCTGGACCGCCTGGTCGGCTACAAGGCCAGCCCCCTTCTATGGAAAGCGATCAAGACCGGGCTCTCCGCCGGTCGGGTACAGACCGTGGCGCTCCGGCTCCTGGTCGAGCGGGAACGCGAGATCCGCGCGTTCAAGCCGCAAGAGTACTGGACGATCGAGGCCGAATGCGCGAAGGACGGGCAGGCCTTCGAGGCATCGCTCCACAAGCTCGATGGGCACAAGCCTCAACTGCACTCCGCGAGCGACGCGCAGGCGGTCGTCGATGCCGTCAAGGCGCTGCCGTTCGTGGTCACGAGCGTCGAGCGCAAGCAGCGGCGGAAGCGCCCGGCGGCGCCGTTCACCACCAGCACGCTGCAGCAGGAGGCCGCCAAGCGGCTCGGCTTCTCTTCCCGCCGCACGATGCGCGCGGCACAGGATCTCTACGAGGGCGTGGACTTCGGGGACGAGGGTCCGGTCGGCCTCATCACGTACATGCGCACCGACTCGGTGCGCGTTTCCGATGTGGCGATCGCGGCGGTCCGCGACTTCATCAAGAAGAACTACGCGAAGCCGTATCTCCCCGAGGCCCCGAACAGCTACGCCACCCGGAAGAACGCCCGGGTGCAGGATGCCCACGAGGCCATTCGGCCCACCGACGTGCGCCGCCGCCCGGAAGAGGTTCAGCCCTATCTCGAGCCGGATCAGTTCCGGCTGTATCAGCTGATCTGGCAGCGCTTCGTCGCGTCGCAGATGACACCGGCGGTCTATGACGTGACGGTCGTCGACTTCGACCTTGGGCGTTACCTGTTCCGAGCCACCGGCTCGGTGATGATCTTCGACGGTTATCACACGCTGTACATCGAGGGTCACGAGGCGGAGGAAGGGAAGACGATGGACGACCTCCCGCCCATTCCTCCTCTCGAGCAGGGAGACCCCGTGGAGGTGCGCGCGGTGGTCCCGAGCCAGCACTTCACTGAGCCACCGCCACGGTTCTCCGAGGCCAGCCTGGTGAAGGAGCTGGAACGTCTTGGCATCGGCCGTCCGTCCACCTACAGCGCCATCATCTCCACGTTGACCGCGCGGGAATACGTCCGACTCGACAGTCGCCGTTTCTTCCCGACGCCGCTGGGCGAGACGGTGGAGCAGGTCATGGTCAGCAAGTTCCCCGACATCTTCGACGTCGGCTTTACCGCGGAGATGGAGGAGGAGCTCGACAAGATCGAAGAAGGCGAGCTCGGCTGGCAGCGGGTGCTCCAGGACTTCTATGGGCCGTTCACCCGGGCCCTGGAGGCCGTGGACATCAATAAGCTCGTCGCGGATGCCCACGGTCTCTCGCCGGAGAAGCTCGCCGCGGAGCGCTGTCCCAAGTGCGGGTCACAGATCGAGCTCCGCACCGGACGGTTCGGGCCCTACCTCGCCTGCGTGCACTACAAGGAAACCTGCGACTACGCCAAGTCGCTCAAGAAGGACAAGGTTCCCGATCGCCCGACCGACGAGAAGTGCCAGCTGTGCGAGGCGCCGATGGTGATTCGCACCGGGCGCTTCGGGGAGTTCCTGGCCTGCACCCGCTATCCCGAGTGCAAGGGGCGCCGTTCGATCTCGCTCGGGCTCAAGTGTCCCAAATGCCTCGAGGGCGAGCTGACGGAGCGGCGGACCAAACGCGGCAAGTCATTCTGGGGGTGCATGCGCTATCCCGCCTGCGATTTCTCCACGTGGAACCGGCCGGTGGCCGAGGAATGTCCCTCGTGCAAGTGGGTCGGCCTGGAGCGGAAGATCAGCAAGGCGGAGGGAGAGGTCCGGACCTGTCTCAAGTGCGGGCATCGGATCGTCGCGGTCGAGCCGGAGGAGTTGGCGCTGACGTGAACGTCACCGTCGTCGGCGGAGGGCTCGCGGGCTGCGAGGCAGCCTGGGCCCTGGCCGAGCGCGGCGTGGATGTAACGCTGTACGAGATGCGTCCGGTGGTGGCGACGCCGGCGCACCGCACCGATCGCTTGGCCGAGTTGGTCTGCAGCAACACCTTCAAATCGGTTGAGCTGTCCAACGCCCACGGGCTCCTCAAGGCGGAGCTACGCCGCCTGGGGAGCCTGCTGCTTCAATGCGCCGATGAAGCTCGGATCCCGGGAGGGGCGGCGCTCGCCGTGGACCGCGACGTCTTTGCTCGGCTCGTACAGGATAGGGTAAGCGGGCATCCTCGCGTGTCTGTCGCGCGATGCGAAGTTGATGCGATCCCGTCGCCTTCGGTGATCGCGACCGGTCCGCTCACATCGGATCGCCTGGCGCAGGCGCTCTCCGCCAGGCTCGGCACGGGAGCGCTCGCGTTCTACGACGCCATCGCCCCGGTCGTCGCCGATGACTCACTCGACAAGTCGTGCCTCTACGCGCTCTCGCGCTACGGGAAGGGCGGAGGCGACGACTACTTGAACGCCCCGATGAGCGCCGACCAATACGGCGAGTTCATCGACGCGGTCACCGGCGCGGATCAGTTTGCGGCGCACGAGTTCGACCAGGTGCCCTACTTCGAGGGCTGCCTGCCGATCGAGGAGATGGCGCGGCGAGGGCGTGAGACGTTGCGCTTCGGACCCATGAAGCCGGTCGGCCTGCCCGACCCGCGTTCGGGGCGTACGCCGCATGCCGTTGTGCAGCTCCGGCGCGAGGATCGAGCCGGCCAGATGTGGAGCCTCGTCGGATTTCAGACGCGATTGCGGACGCCGGAGCAGAAGCGCGTGTTCTCGATGATTCCAGGTCTGGGCGCCGCGGAATACCTGCGCTACGGGAGCCTCCACCGGAACTCGTACGTCAACAGCCCGGCCAGTCTCACCCCGGCGCTCACGCTCAAGGACGACCCCCTCGTCTTCCTCGCCGGCCAGATGACCGGCGTGGAGGGCTATACGGAATCGCTCGGGACCGGCCTGCTGGCCGGCATCAATCTCCACCGCGGGCTCGCGGGCTTGCCGGCGGCGGCGCCGCCGCCCACGACGATGTTGGGCGGCTTGTACCGCTACCTCACGGAGGCAGATCCGCGGCACTTCCAGCCCATGAACGCCAACTTCGGGTTGCTGGCGCCGCTGGATATCGGGCGCGTGGCGAAGGACCGGAAGAAAGAGCTGCTGCTGGAGCGGGCCACGGCCGACTTCGAGTGTTGGGCCGGGGCGCTATGAGCAGCGCCGCTGCCTCCCCGGCCATCGCTGACGTCGCCGAGTTCCTCCTTTACCTGGAGAAGGAGAAGAACCAGTCTCCTCATACCGTAAAGGCCTACAGCCGCGATCTTGTCGCGTTCTGCACGTTCTGCGACCGCTATTACTCGGGCCGATGGAGCTGGGCAACCGTCGATCGGGCTGGATTCCGCGGCTTCCTCGGCGAGCTGGGGCGTCGGGGACTGGCCAAGCGGTCGGCGGCGCGCGCGTTGTCCGCTGTGCGCAGTCTCTATCGCTATCTGCAGACGCATCATGACCTGACGGCCGCCGGCGCGCGCGGCGCGCGGGTACCGAAGCTCGACAAGCGCCTGCCGACCTACCTCGACCGGGAAAAGACCGAGGCACTGTTCGCCTGGGCCGAGGAGCGAGCCGGAAACGGTGGGTTTCTCGAGGCCCGGGATTTGGCCATGCTGGAGCTGTTCTATTCTACCGGGATGCGCCTCTCCGAGCTGGCCGGCTTGAGCCGGGACGACGTCGATCTGCTCTCGGACCAGGCCAAGGTGCGGGGCAAGGGGCGGAAGGAGCGGATCGTGCCGGTCGGATCCCGGGCGGTCGCCGCGTTGCGGCGCTATCTTCGGCTCCGGGACGAGGTACCCGGGGACACCGCCGCGGACCGTCGGGCCGTGTTCGTCAGCGTGCGCGGACGTCGGTTGCCGCCTCGAAGCATTCAGCGGTTGGTGCACCGGATGTTCGCCGCCGTCGGCGGCGATGGTCTGCGGGTCCACTCGCTCCGGCACACCTTCGCGACGCATTTGCTCGACGCCGGCGCGGACTTGCGGGCGGTCCAGGAGCTGTTGGGCCACGCGTCCCTGAGCACGACCCAGATCTACACGCACACCAGCGTGGAGCGGTTGAAGCAGGTCTACCACAAGGCGCATCCGAGAGCATGAGCTATCACGGCACAACGATCCTGGCGGTGAGAAAGAACGGCCGCGTCGCCCTGGGCGGCGACGGCCAGGTGAGCATCGGCGACACCGTCATGAAGTCGCGCTCGATCAAGGTCCGGAGCCTCAAGGGCGGAAAAGTGCTCGCCGGCTTTGCCGGGTCCGTCGCCGACGCGCTCACACTGTACGAAAAGTTCGAAGAGAAGCTCGACCGCTTTCCCGGCAACCTGCCCCGCGCCGCGGTGGAGCTGGCCAAGGACTGGCGGAGCGATCGGGTGCTCCGGCGGCTCGAGGCGTTGCTCGTGGTCGCCGATCTGGACCACAGCTATCTGCTCAGCGGCTCCGGCGAGCTGATCGAGTCCGACGACGGCATTCTCGCGGTGGGCTCGGGCGGGAACTATGCGCTGGCCGCCGCGCGGGCGCTCTTGCCCGACTCGGCGCTCGGTGCGCGCGACATCGTGCAGCGCGCGCTGGAGATCGCGGCGGATATCTGCGTCTACACCAACCGCGAGATCACGATCCTCGAGCTGCCGGGCGGTGAGAAGTGAAGACACAGCCATGACCGAGCCCCGTCCGGAACCGCCCACCGCTCCCGCCGAAGCGCCGCTCCCGTGGCTGGAGGAGTTGGCGCCCCGCCAGATCGTGGCCGAGCTGGATCGCTACATCGTGGGCCAGGAGGCCGCCAAGAAGGCGGTCGCCATCGCGGTGCGCAACCGGTGGCG
>DATHMJ010000122.1:0-2738 GCA_035487215.1 Gemmatimonadales bacterium | reverse complement strand
AGCCCGAGGCGGAGCTGCGGATCACCCCGCCGCGCCTGCTGCCGATGACGTGGCGGCCGCAGAACTTCTGGACGGTGGTGCGCGATCCCGACTTCCAGTCCTGGCTCCAGGTCTCGCTGGTGGTCGCGCTCGCCTCCACCGCCATCGTGATCGCGGCCGCGGTGCCCGCAGCCTACCATACCGCGCGGCACCGGTTCGCGGGCAGCGGCGCGTTCCTGTTCCTGGTCCTGGTGACCCAGATGTTCGCGCCGACCGCGCTGGTCGTCGGCCTCTACCGCGAGTTCTTCGAGCTCGGCCTGATCAACACCTACGCCGCGCTGATCCTGGTCAACGCCGCCTTCAACCTTGCCTTCGCGATCTGGATCCTGCGCGCCTTCTTCGCCTCGATCCCGCGCGAGATCGAGGAGGCCGCCGCGGTCGACGGCTGCGGTCGCGCCGGGACCCAGCTGCGCGTCGTCCTGCCGGTCGCGCTGCCCGGCATCGTCACCGCCGCCATCTTCGCCTTCATCGCGGCCTGGAACGAATACATCGTGGCCCTCACCCTCATGACCGACGCCTCGATGCGCCCCCTCACCGTCGGCATCACCACCTACGTGACCGCCTACGTCCAGCACTGGGACCTGCTCTTCGCCGCCTCCACCATCGCGATCGTGCCGGTCGTCGTGCTCTTCGCCCTGATCGAGCCCTACCTCGTCGGCGGGCTCACCGCGGGCAGCGTCAAGTAGCGCGCGCGGCTCGGCGGGTGAGAGCGGGGCCGGCAAAGGTCGGGGCAGCACCACCGCTTCATCCTGACAATTGCCTCGGTCGGGCGGTGACTAGCACACCCGATCGTCGGGAGCTTCTATCGTAGGGAGGTTCTATTGACGGGGAGTTCTGCGTGTGCGATCCTAGTGCACGGTCACAATATAACTAGCACGGAGGAACACGGCACATGGCAGAGGCGCGTATCAAGCTGTCGGTCGGGGCGGTCTCGTTCTCAGGTTCGGGCGAGCCCGAGTGGTTGGCGGCCCAAATGGAGAGAGTCCTCGCGGAGATTCCCAACCTGACTACCGTCAGGCCGGCGGCGGTGATGCCCCAGGCGGCGGGCGCCACCGGAAACGGGATGCCTCCAGCCCCCGCAGAGGTCGAAGGGGGGTTCACGACAACCCTCGCGAGTTACATCAAGGAGAAGAGCGGAGAAACAAATCAAAACGAGCGCTTCCTGGCCACATCCGACTGGCTCCGACGTCGTGGCACATCTTCACTAACGGCCGCACTGATTGCAAGGACCCTGGGCGAGCATCAGCAGAAGCGCCTGGGCAACCCGGCCGACTGTCTGAACCAGAATGCGAGCAAGGGCTACGTGGAGAAGGTCCCGGCCAACGGCACCTTTTTCATCACCCCGGACGGCCTCCGGCACCTCGGCCACCAGGTCTAGGTTTATGGCCGCACCTGTCCAGGCCTTCGGGGTCCTCCCCGATGGCCTCCGCGACCCGCTGCTCGCCGAGTACCGGACCATCATCTCGAACTTCCTCGAACGTCGTTGGACCCCGTCCGAGTTGGGCGGGGGCAAGTTCTGCAAGATCGTCTACACGATCCTCGACGGACACGCGAAGGGTACCTATTCGCCAACGCCCTCCAAGCCACAGGCCTTCGTGAAGGCCTGCCGCCAGCTTGAGCAGAACGGGCAGGAGCCTAGAGGCTTCCAGATCTTGATCCCTCGTATGCTTCCGGCCTTGTACGAGGTCCGCAGCAACAGGGGGGTGGGGCATGCCGGTGGGGATGTGGACCCGAATCACATGGATGCCACGGTGGTGATGGGAATGGCCAACTGGATCATGGGGGAACTGATCCGCGTACTCCACAACCTGCCCATCCAGGAGGCGCAGCGGGTGGTGGATTCCGTAGCGGAGCGGCGGGTGCCGCTCGTGTGGGAAGGGGAGGGTGTCAAGCGAGTGCTCAGGCCGGGGCTACCCCTCGGCGACGAGGTGCTGATTCTGGTCGCGACGAGCGCCACCCCGCCGACGACCAAGGAGTTGATGGCCTGGACCGACTACTCCGAGAAGAAGTACTTCGTCCGGTTGCTCCGGAAACTGCAGGGTGAACGAAAGATCGAGTTCAACGAAGCGGCGGACCGTGTCGTGATCCTCCCGCCCGGCGCGGAGGAGGCGCAGAAGCTGATGGCGAAGATTGTCAAGAAGAAGGGGATTTGATCGCGGAGAGCACGTCGGCCAGATCGGACATGCCACCACGAGCCCGGTGGCCCGGGCGACTCGGTCGAGCCACGAGACAAACCGCGCGCGCCTCCGACGACCCGCAGAAGACACCGGTCCGGGAGGCGCCCTGCCACTAAACAACCTGGCGGGAGACCGCCCGGCCGGGAGCGCTCGCTAGCTTTTTACGGAGCCGGCGGTCAACCCCGCCACGTAGTAGTCGACGAAGAACGAGTAGATGACCGCGACCGGGATGGAGCCGAGCAGAGCGGCGGCCATGAGCTGGCCCCAGTAGAAGACGTCGCCGCGGATCAGCTCGGTGATAGCGCCCACCGGCACCGTGCGCACGTCGCTCTTGGAGAGGAAGATCAGGGCGTAGAGGAACTCGTTCTGGGCCAGGGTGAAGGCGAAGATCCCGGCGGAGAGCAGCCCCGGGGTGGTCAGCGGCAGCACCACGCGCCACATCGCCTGGAAGCGGCTGGCCCCGTCGATCCGGGCCGCCTCCTCCAGCTCGCGCGGTACGCTCTTGAAGTAGCCCATCAGGAG
>DATHMJ010000121.1:0-4898 GCA_035487215.1 Gemmatimonadales bacterium | reverse complement strand
CGCGGGTGCTTTACCACAAGTACTACATCGACGAGATCTACGACGCGTTGATCGTGCGACCGGTGGTATGGCTGTCCGATCGGGTGCTCTGGCGAATCGTGGACCAGGGCCTGGTGGACGGGGTGCTCGTCGGCGGGGGCGTGGTAGGGAGCCGGTGGCTCGGCCGCTTGGGCAGCCGGCTCCAGAGTGGGCAGGTCGGGCTTTACGTCTTGCTCTTCCTCGTGGGCGCCATCTGGGTGCTCAGCTCCATCCTCGGGTGACGCCGCCATGACCGCCTTTCTCGCGCAGATCGGCTACGAGCACTGGATTCTCCAGGTGCTCCTCGCCGTGCCCATGGTCGGCGTAGCGCTCGTCATCGTTTCCCCGACCCAGTGGGCCCGGGTGACCGCCCTGGTGGTGGCGTTGTTCGAGTTCATCGTGTCGCTGGGCATCTGGTGGGCCTTCGATCCGTCCAAGGTCGGCCCGCAGTTCGTCACCCGCGTCGCATGGCTGCCGCAATTCGGCGTGAGCTACTACGTGGGCCTCGACGGCCTTTCCATCTTCATGGTGCTGCTGTCCACTTGCCTCATGCCGCTCCTGGTGTGGGGAAGCTGGAACCAGATCGACTCCAAGCAGCGCGGATTCTACGCGCTCCTGCTCGCGCTCAAGACCGGCATGATCGGGGTCTTCGTCGCGATGGACCTGTTCCTCTTCTATTGCTTCTGGGAGCTGTTGCTGATCCCGATGTTCTTCATCATCGGGATCTGGGGCAGCGGGAACCGGCGGTACGCCTCGGAGAAGTTCTTCATCTATACGTTCTCCGGCTCGCTCCTGATGCTGGTGGCGATCGTGGCCATGGTCTGGACCATCGGTCAGCAGACCGGGATCTACTCGTTCGCGTACGACCACATCCTCTCCCACGTGGACCTGCTGCGCCCGCAGGCGCCGTGGCTCTTCATCGCCTTCGCGCTGGCGTTCGCGGTGAAGGTGCCGGTATTCCCCTTCCACACCTGGCTGCCGGACGCGCATGGCGAGGCCCCGACCGCCGGCAGCGTGGATCTGGCGGTGATCCTCCTCAAGATGGGGACGTACGGCTTCCTCCGGTTTGCCATTCCGTTCTTCCCGGCCTTCGCGCTGAGCCCGGGCGTGACGGCGATCGTCGTCACCCTTGCGGTCACCGGCATCATCTACGGCGCGCTCGTGTCCATGGTGCAGCCCGACTTGAAGCGCGTCGTGGCCTATTCGTCGGTAAGTCATCTCGGCTTCGTGATCTTGGGGATCTGGGCGGCGACGGTACAGAGCGTCCAAGGCGCGATCATGGTGATGATCGCGCACGGCCTCTCGACGGGGGCCCTCTTCTTCCTCGTCGGCATGCTGTACGAGCGGCGCCATACTCGCCTCATCTCCGACTTCGGTGGGCTGGCACGGGTGGCGCCGCTATTGGCCACGGCGTTCTCCATCACCGCGTTCGCCTCCATCGGGCTGCCCGGCCTCAACGGCTTCGTGGGCGAGTTTCTCGTACTGTTGGGAAGCTTCGGCCGGTTCCCGGTGCCGACGGTGATCGCCACCACAGTGGTCATCTTCGCGGCGGCGTACCTGCTCTGGGCGGTGCAGCGAGTCTTCTACAACCCGCTCTCCAATCCCGAGAACGAAAAGGTCCGAGACCTGGGCCCCCGGGAGCTCGCGGTGCTGATCCCCATGGTCGCGGCGATGGTCTGGATGGGCCTGTATCCCTATCCGCTGCTGCGCCGCACGGAGACAGCCGCACGCCATTACGTCGAATTGGTGCGGCCGCACGTCAGTGGCGCGCCGACCGGCCCGGTCGCCGAGGTCAGCCGATGAACGCGCTCGATCTGATGAGCCCGATCGGCGTGACCATCGCGCTGCTGCCCGAGGTCCTCCTTTCGACGTGGATCCTCGTGGTCCTGCTGGTCATCGCGTGGCGGCACGAGCGGGTGGAAGACAGCTACCTGGCGGGCTGGCTCAGTCTGATCGGCGTCGGCATCGCCGCCGTGGGTGTGGGCATCCTGTGGCTCGGCGGCGCGGCGCCGGCCGGCGTGCCCCACATGGTGGCGCTGGATGGCTTCCGCTACGGCGCCGACGCGGTGATCCTGCTCGTCACCGCCGCCACGATTCTCCTCTCGCTCCGCTACGTGGATCGCCAGCGCTTGCTGGCGCCCGAGTACTATCTCCTCATCCTCCTCGCCTCCGACGGGATGCTGTTCCTGGCCGGGGCCGAGGACATGATCGTTCTGTTCCTCGGCCTCGAGCTGATGTCGGTGGCGGTATACGTCCTCGCGGGCTTCGACCGCTTCCGCCGCTCGTCGGCCGAGGCCGCGCTCAAGTACTTCCTCATCGGGGCGTTCGCGTCGGCCTTCCTTCTCTACGGAATCGCGCTGGTGTACGGCGCGACGGGGGAGACCAATCTGGTCCGGATCGGCGAGCGTCTCGGCTCGGCGCCGTTGAGCCTGCTCGCCGGTCTGGGCCTGGGCCTCCTGCTCATCGGGTTCGGGTTCAAGATCGCCGCTGTCCCGTTCCACATGTGGGCTCCGGACGTGTACGACGGCTCACCCACGCCCATCGCGGGCTTCATGGCGACGGGCGTCAAAACGGCGGCATTCGCGGCGCTCGTGCGGGTCCTGTTGGAGGCGTTCCCCACGGCCACGGCGGTCTGGCAGCCGATCATCGCCGCCATGGCACTCGCCACGATCGTCCTCGGCAACACAGTGGCTCTGGCTCAGCAGTCGATCAAGCGGATGCTGGCGTACAGCTCGATCGCGCACGCGGGATATGTACTGGTGGCGGTGTGGGCCGGTACCACCCTGGGGGCCGGGGCGGTGTGCTTCTACCTCTTTGCTTACTCGGTCACCACGCTGGCGAGCTTCGGCATTCTCGCCTCGATCGAGCACGTAGGCTCGCGCACCGTGCTGGTGGACGATCTCGAGGGCCTCTACTCGGTCAGGCCGGGCGCCGCCCTCGCTCTCAGCATCTGCCTGCTGTCGCTCCTCGGGTTCCCCGGGACGCTCGGTTTCATCGGGAAGTGGTACCTCATCGCGGCGGCCGTCTCCGAACGGCAGTACGTTCTTCCTGTCGTGCTGGTGCTGGGCAGCCTGGTCTCGGCCGGCTACTATCTCCCCGTCATCATGTCGATGACGATGAAGTCCACCCGCTCGCTCGAGTCCCACCGCCAGGTCCGGTTCTCCTGGGCCGCGCGGGCCGCCGTCGCGGTGGCCGTGGCGATGATTCTGGTCTTTGGTGTCTGGCCCACGGGTCCTCTCGCTACCGCGCTCAAGAGCGCCGAGACCCTCGGTCGAGGAACGCCGGCGGTGTTGACCGGGAAGAGGTGAGCGCCTGAACGTCCCCAAGTCCATCTTCCGGCAATACGACGTGCGCGGCCTCGTCGGCACCGAGCTGACAGTGGAGCTTGCCCGGGCGCTCGGCCGCGCGTACGCCACCGTGGGCTGGGAGAAGATGGGCCGCGCGCCCGTGCTGGCTGTGGGCAGGGACAACCGACCCTCGGGCGTCGCGCTGGCCGAAGGCGTGCGCCGGGGCATCGTCGATGCCGGTGGAACGGCCGTGGACGTCGGGCTGGTCCCGACCCCGGCGCTCTACCTGGCGGTGTCGGCCCTCGGCACCGACGGCGGACTGCAGGTGACCGGCTCGCACAATCCGCCCGAGTTCAACGGGTTCAAGATGGTGCTCGCCGGCGACGCATTGCACGGCGATGAGATCCTGGGCCTCTGGGAGATCATCACGTCCGAGCGGTGGCGGTCCGGGGCGGGGAAGGAGACGAGCGACGCCTCGGTGCTGCGGAAATACCGCGACGCGATCGTCTCCCGCAACCGGCTTCACCGCCGGGTGCGTGTCGTGGTCGACTGCGGCAACGGCACCGGCAGCGTGATCGCCGTGGAAACGCTCCAGGCCCTTGGCGCCGAAGTGACCCCGCTGTTCTGCGAGTCGGACGGGACGTTTCCCAATCACCATCCCGACCCGACCGTGCTGGAGAACCTCAAGGACCTCCAGGCGGCGGTGCGGCGCACGGGGGCGGAGCTGGGGATCGCCTTCGATGGCGATGCCGACCGCATCGGGGCCGTCGACGAGAACGCCGAGGTCGTCTTCGGCGATCAGCTGCTGGTGATCTTCGGCCGAGACGCGGTCCGTCGGTTCGGATCGGGCGTACCGGTGATCTTCGACGTGAAGTGCTCCCAGGTGCTCCCCGACGCGCTCGAAAAAGCCGGGGCGAAGCCGATCATGTGGAAGACGGGGCATTCGCTCATCAAGGCCAAGATGAAGGAAATGAATGCGCCGCTGGCCGGTGAGATGAGCGGTCACATGTTCTTCGGCGGCGACTACCTGGGATTCGACGACGCGCTGTTCGCCGCCGCCCGCCTGCTGGAGGTCGTCTCCACCGGACCGTCGGGGCTCGCCCCGCTGCTGGCGGACCTCCCGAAGACCTACGCGACGCCCGAGATCCGGGTCGAGTGCCCGGAGGACCTCAAGTTCCGCATCGCCGAGCTGGCGGTCGCACACTTCGGCTCGAAGTATCCGGTGAACACGATCGACGGCGTCCGCATGACGTTCCCCAAGGGCTGGGGTCTGGTTCGATCGTCGAACACCCAGCCCGTATTGGTGCTCCGGTTCGAGGCGACGGATCCGGACGCGCTCGCGGCCTATCGGGCGGAGGTGATGGGTTGGCTGGCGGGACAGGGGGTGAAGACCTGACCCAACGCGCCCGTCAGGTAGTCGCCCTGCTGGTAGCCCTGGGGCTGCTGCTGTTCGCCGGGCGCTGGACCGCCGGACTGCTGACCGACCGGTGGTGGGCGGAGACCATTTCGCCGGCCGCCGTCGCCTTCACCACCGAGTGGCATTTCCTCCGCCTGGTGCTCGAGCTGGCCGGCATCCTGATCGCCTCCGCCTGG
>DATHMJ010000120.1:0-4389 GCA_035487215.1 Gemmatimonadales bacterium | reverse complement strand
CCGTGCTCGACGCGGAAACGGTGCTCCGGATGCAGGCCTTGGTGCGGCGGATCCCCGTCTCCCGGGGGCTGATCAAAGCGGCCGTGTCGCTGGCCCGGCTCACCCGCCCCGGCAACGCGGACGCGCCGGCATTCATCAAGGAATACGTGGACTGGGGCGCCGGACCGCGGGCATCGCAATACCTGGTGCTCGGCGCCAAGGCGCGGGCCGCTATCGCGGGCCGCCCCATGGCCGATCTGGACGACGTCCGAACCGTGGCTCCATCGGTTCTCCGGCACCGCGTGGTCACCAACTTCGCGGCGGAGGCCGCGGAGCGGAGCGCCGCCGACATCGTCGGCGAGCTGCTCGACGGGAAGGGTTGGACCGCTGGCCTCTGACTTGCCGCTCCTCTCGGCGCCGGGGCCTGGGTTGCTCCGGGTAAGTAAAACTCCCACAACATATTAGCATACCGGAGGAGCACCCCATGAACCGGCTGCGCAAGAGCGCCGTGGTGCTGGCCGTTGCGGTTTGCACGGCGGCCCTGATCGGCTGCGGGGACTCGACCAGCCCCTCCAACGCAACCCTGTCCGATCCGCCCGGGCTGAGCAGCGACGTGCAGTCACTGGGCACTCCTTTCCAGGCGACCCCGCTCCAGAGCATGTCCGCCTTGTCGGCTGGGGGAGGCCCGCTCGCCCGCACGACGCGGTTGCTGGCGGCGCTCTCGCCCACGAAGCCCGCGCCGGCCTCGCCGCAGCTCTCCGCCAGGCCGGCGTTCGCGGCCAAGGCGATCCGTCCGTCGTTCTCCACGTCACCGACCGGACCGGGCTCACTCATTCCCTCGAGCTACTGGGGCCACGTGTTCGTGTGGGACACGGGGACCAATAAGTACGTTGATGGGAGCGCGAGCGGCGGGCCGGCCAACGGCGTGCGGTTCACGCTTTACGCGGTGGACCCGCTGACGGGTCAGCCGGCGACGCCGCTCAACGCGGTGGGGTACGTCGATCTGACCGATCAGAGCACGACCATGCAGTACAAGCTGGGCGTGCTCGTGGCCGATCCGTCGACCACGTATGCGGACTATCTGGTCGCGGTGACGACGACCTCGTCCACCTTCCTGGCGCAGGCCACCGGCTTCGTCACCGACGGCACGCACCGGCTCGACTTCTCCAATTCGGCCTCGGTCAGCAGCACACAGGTGAGCCTCGATTACAGTCTGGCGCTGGATCAGCCCGCCGTCTCGGCCCATCTGGTGGCGACGCTGGCGGCCGGTAACTCCACCGCGGTGCTGACCACGTCGTTCGCGGTGACCCGCGGCAGCGAGACGGTGGTGCTGCGCGGCACGCTCACGGCGACACAGTTCCAATCCAACTTCACCGCAACAGTGAATTTCGCGATCACCGTGAACGGTGCGCAGTTCGCCACGATCACGGGGACGGCGCAGTCGGGTGGGACCGCAACGCTCACCTACGCGGGGCCCGGTCGGGCGCTCACGCAGCCGGAGCGGGACGCGTTGGATCGGCTGTTCTCGGCCCCGGGCGTCGTGAGCGCCACGGTGGACGGCGTGTACTCTCCGGTGGAGCATTTGATGGGAACGAACGAGTCGCTCACGCTGCCCAGCTGACGCTCGATCAGTTGCGGCTGCAAGGGAGCGCGCCGGGGAGGTCCCCGGCGCGCTCTTCGTTTGGGTGGGTGGCGGCTCGTTACGGGATCGTAACCAGCCCGGCCCGAAACTCCCAAAACTTTCGGTGCAACCCTCCCGTAGGGTGCGAGCGTCTATAGGGGACGAGACCCCGGCACGGGGAGCGGGACGCCATCCATACTGAAGGAGAACGCGCGATGAAGACCCGGATCGCAGCGGTCGGGCTTGCCGTGGGGGCTCTGGTGGCCCTGGGCGGGCTGACCTCGAGAGTCTCGGCGCAGGACGCCGAGCAGAACAAGGCCCTTTTCTCAGTGGTTGTGAACCAGGTCTACAACGCGGGCGATCTCGCTTTAGCCGATGATCTCGTGGCGAAGAACGTGACGAGCAACGGGACCGCGTTGGGCCGAGACGGCTTCAAGGCGATGGTGAAGGACCAGCGGGCGGCGGGCAAGCAGTACTCGGTGGACGAGCTGGTGAGCGACGGTGACCGCGTGATCGGCCGGGTGACGCAGAGCGGCGGCGGGCCGTCGGCGAGTCAGATCCTGGTGTTCCGGATTCAGGACGGCCAGATCGTGGAGGCGTGGAGCATGGCCGACGCACCCGCACTCCGACAGCAGTTCGGGTTGCGCGGGGGAGCCGCGGGGCAGGCCGCTTCGGCGAACTAGCGCCTCTCGGTCCGTCCAACACAACAGGGCGTCCGCTCGGTCAGGCGACCGGGCGGACGCTCTCGTTTTGGGTGTGTTGACGGTCGGTTGAATGCTGTGCCGTACCGTGGCTCAACTCCAATACCAATTTCCGTGGACGCCCCCCTCTTTCTACGCACACTCGGCAGCCCGGCTCTGTTTGCCCCGAACGGTGATCCCATCCGGTTTCGGGTCAAGAAGCACGTCGCGCTCCTGGTGTATCTGGGCGTGGAGCAGCGGGGCGCACACCGCCGCGAGCACCTCGCCGACTTCCTGTGGCCCCGGGCGTCCGCCGCGGAAGGCAGGCACTCCCTGGCGACGGCGATTTCGGTGCTCCGGGCCAAGCTCGGGCGCAAGGCCCTGGAGACCACTCGGGACACGATCCGACTCGCCGATGGCACAGTCCAGGTGGACCTTGCGCGACTCGAGGCCGGCGCCGTCCTCGCGGATGAGACGCGCCCCGAGCTCGAGGTGGCGGCATTTCTGGATGGGTTCGACATCCCCGACGCGGATGAGTTCCTCCGGTGGAAGGAGCGCAAGCAGGCTCGGCTGCTGCCTTCCATCCTGAAGGCCATGATCGTTCTGATCGACCGGTGCCGCCGGACTGCGGACGCTCGCACGATGGAGCGGCTGGCCGACCGGATGATGGTGCTCGACCCGCTCAGCGAGGACGCCGTGCGCGCGAAGATGGAGTCGCGCGCGTTTGACGGGGACCGGCTGACGGCGTTGCGCGTGTTCGAGGAGTGGAAGGAAACGCTGGCCCACGAGTTGGGCGCGGTCCCTTCGGACCTGGTGGAGGGCATTGCGATCCGCCTGCGCCGGCGTGGGTGGGAGCGATCGGTCACCGACAAGATTCCCAGCGTCCGCACCGACCAATGGCGTGGCCGGCCGTTCATCGGGCGGCGCGCGGAGTATCGCGTCCTGTACGAGGGATGGGAACGCACGCAGCGCGGCGACGCCGGGCACGCGCTCGTGCGGGGTGACTCGGGGATCGGGAAGACCACGCTGGTGGAGCGCTTGTCCACTGCGGCGGGGCTCGAGGGCGCGAGCGTGAGCCGGGTCCAGTGCTATGAGCTGGAGCGGGAGATCCCGTATTCCGTCGTGACGGGCCTGGTGGTGGGGTTGTTGGACCGGCCCGGCGCGACCGCGACGGCACCGGAGGCGCTGGCGGAGCTCGGGCGGACGGTGCCGCAGGTTCGCCAGCGATTTCCCTCGTTGCCGACGCCGATCGAGAGTCAGGGCGAGACGGCGCGCGTCCGGCTCGCCGAAGCGATGTTCGCTCTGGTGCTGGCGATCGCGGAGGAGCATCCAGTCATTCTGGTCGTGGATGATCTCCATCTGGCGGATGACGCCAGTCTGGCCGTGCTGCATCTCGTCATCCGGCACGGTCGCGGGCACCAGATCATGGTGGTGCTGACTGTGAGGCCCGGGGAGCTGGGCCAGTCGCCGCAAGCTTCGCGGTTGTTGGAGAGCGCCGCGGGGCTGGGGTTCGGGACGCTGGCCCTCCCTCGCATGACCGAGGAGGAGGCGACCGAGCTACTCGACTCTGTCCTCGCGACCGCTGATGCGAAGCCATCGGGAGCAGCGCGACGGGCGTTGTTGACTGCCGCGGCGGGGTACCCGATGGTGCTCGAGCTGCTCATCCAGGATTGGCAAGTGCACGGGGAGCAGTCGCTCGCGCTTTCCTTGGGAGCGATGACCGCCGATCTCGCGGAGCGGACAGAGGAGGGGGCGTTCGACCAGTTGTTCGACCGTCTCACTCGCGACTTGGACGCACCGTGTCACAATGTGCTGAATCTCGCGGCGATTCTGGGCCCGCGGGTCAACGACCTCGAGATGTACGGCATGATCGATCTGGGCATCGGTCAGACGATCACGGGGCTCACGACGCTGACGACCCGACGCATCCTGCGGGACAGCGGGCGCGGATTGGAGTTCACCAATGAGCTGGTCAGAGCCAGCGCCTATCGTCGGATCCCGTCGACGATCCGGAGGCTGCTGCATTCCCAGGTCGCGGATCGGCTCATCGAGGCCCACAAGAAGGGTTCCAAGCCGCAGGGGCTCGAGACCGCGTGGCATTGCATGAGG
>DATHMJ010000119.1:0-3140 GCA_035487215.1 Gemmatimonadales bacterium | reverse complement strand
GATGAACACCAAGCAACTTCCGCTCGCAACCCGGAAGAGTCCGCTCGACTCGGTGACCTTCACGGTCGGAGGCACCGAGGTGAAGGTGTGCTATGGACGCCCGTCGCTACGGGGCCGGAAGATGGTCGGTGCCGAGGCCGTATCCTTCGGACGGATCTGGAGGACCGGAGCCAACGAGCCGACCATGATCCACACCACCGGGCCCCTGGTCGTTGCTGGCATCAAGATCCCGGCGGGCAGCTACTCCCTGTACACCGTGCCGGGAGCTACCACGTGGGAGGTGATCGTCAACCGCTCGATCACCCAGTGGGGAGAGGAATCCAATTACACCGACGCCGTGAAGGCCCAGGAGGTGGGCCGGGGCAAGGTCAGGGTCGAAACCGTCAGCGCCCCGATCGAGACCTTCACCATCCGTCCGGAGCCCGCCTCCGGCGATGCCAAGCTGCTCGTGCTCGAATGGGAGAAGACGAGGGTCAGGATCCCGATCAGCAACAAGTGACCGCGTCCACCAGCCGCTCTACTTCCTCGAGCGTGGTGTAGCAGGCGCAGCCCGCCCGTACGACGCCGTCGGCGCCGAAGCCCAGCCGCTCGACCACCGTGGTCGCGTAGAAGTCTCCGTTGGAGACGAAGACCCCGCGCGCGGCGCAAGCCCGCGCCACGTCCGCTGATTTCTTCCCGCTAACCACGAACGAGACGGTCGGAGTCCTCGGCAGGCCGGGGGGCGGTCCGAAGCACCGCACCGCCGGGACCGACCCCAGTCCGTCCCACAGGCGCCGCAGCAGCTCCTCCCCGCGCCGATGCAGGCCAGCGAAGGTCGCCGCCAGCCGCTCCCGGCGGGTCACGCCGGTTGGCGCCAGCGAGGCGAAGAAGTCCACCGCCGCTCGCACGCCGGCGATGCCCTCATGGTTCTGCGTCCCCGTCTCGAGCTTGTCAGGCGCCTGGGTCGGAGCCGGATCGAGTTTAGGAACGTCCAGTGCCTCCAGTCGCTCCCGGCGGCCCCACAAGATCCCGACGTGCGGGCCGTAAAACTTGTACGCGGAGCAGGCCAGGAAGTCGACGCCCAACGCCCGGGCGTCCACGAGCAGATGGGGAGCGTAGTGGACCGCGTCCATGAACGTGAGCGCCCCCGCCCGGCGG
Organism: Gemmatimonadales bacterium; assembly: GCA_035487215.1. Classification (GTDB taxonomy): domain Bacteria; phylum Gemmatimonadota; class Gemmatimonadetes; order Gemmatimonadales; family GWC2-71-9; genus DASQPE01. The sequence continues at coordinate 2,003 of DATHMJ010000119.1, read as the reverse complement.
GCGAGTGCTGCGGCGGCGGCCACGTCATTGACGGTCCCGAGGGCGTTGGACGCCCCTCCGATCGCCAGGAGTCGAGTCCGCGGGCCTATGGCCCGCTCGAGCGCCGGCCAATCGAGCTGGCCCGTCTCCGGGCGGAAGGGGATCGAGCGGATGGTCACGCCGCGTTCCCGTTCCAGGGCTCGCCAGGGCGCCACGTTCGCGTGGTGGTCCAGCTCGGTCACGACGATCTCGTCCGCAGGCCCCCAATCCCGCCCAAGCGCTCTCGCCAGATGGAAGGTCATGGTCGTCATGTTGGCCCCGAACGCCACCTCCGAAGGCGACCCATTGAGGAAGTCGGCGACGGCAGCGCGTGCGCTCGCGATGATCTGGTCGGTTTCGACGCTGGTCGGGTACACCCAGTTGGTGTTGGCGTTGTGGTGGAGGAGGTAATCGGCCACGGCGTCGGCGACGTCGTGGGGGACCTGGGTGCCGCCCGGGCCGTCGAAATAGGCGATCGGCTGACCGGCGTGCTGGCGCTCGAGCGCGGGAAAGCGCGCGCGAATGTTTTCCACGGCGGCGACGTCGCGCGCCGGTCCTCGACGCTCATCGACGATCATGTTGAGCTCGATTTCGAGATGAGAATGTATTGATAAGTAAGGTGATTAGGTATGCACAAAAGCGTTATTTGCTAATGGTTTAGCTGCAAAACAGCCAATAGCGAATGGCTATTGGCTGCCGAATGGAGGCGCAGGGAATCGAACCCTGGTCCGAGTAAGGCTCCAGAACCGCGTCTACGTGCGTAGGCCCGATTTCTTGCCTGTCGCGCCGAGCCGGCATCGAGCCGGCCTGCTCGGCACCCACCCTCCCTGCTCTCGCCTGCCGTGTCGAGGTGCCACGTCAGGCCAGTCCGGCTTTGCGATTCGACGGCAGCGCCCCGGACGGGCTCCGACGCCGAAGGTGCGTTAGCGAGCTAAGCTCAGCTTACGCAGCCAGTGCCAGTTCAGTATTGGCAGTTGAAACGTTCCAGACGGTTTCACCAGGGATCTGGACCTGGGCACGCTACGATTCCTTCATCAAACCCGTCGAAGCCAATCGCCCCCGGGTGGCGAAATATAGCGGCCGGGCTCCCTCCGGGTACGGCGGCCCCCCGACTAGCGGTCGCCCGCCCCGGCGGCCTCCACCCGGTTTCGGCCGCTTCGCTTTGCAACATAAAGGGCAGCATCGGCTTGTGCCGGCAGGTTCTCGACGTTGCCATTGGTCTCCGGGCAGGCGGCGACCCCGAACGATGCGCTCAAGGGCCACGGGCGCCCGTTCCAGACCCAGGAAGTGGTCCCCAGCTTGATGCGGATGCGCTCGGCGATCCGCATCCCCAGGTCGAGCGACGCCCGTGGCAGCCAGATAGCGAACTCCTCGCCGCCGATCCGGGCCGCGGTGTCGCCGCCCCGGATCTGCTCCCGGATCAGCCGGGCGAAGTGGACGAGGGCCGCGTCCCCGGCGTCGTGGCCGAGCGAGTCGTTGAGCTGCTTGAATTGATCGTAGTCCGCGTAGATCAGGGCACCCTCCCGGGCGTCGATCTGGCTGAGGGCGTCCTCGAATCCCCTTCGGTTGGCGAGCCCGGTGAGCGGATCGGACCGCGCCTGCCGCTTGGCCCGGTCGACGCCGAGCGCTTTGGCCAGGCGGGGACCGGCGTTGGCGAGGGCCTCCACCAGCTCCGCTCGGGCCGGGCCGGTCGGCTCGGTGCCGCTGGTGAGGTGCACGGCTACCGCGCCCGTCGGCTCGCGATCGCTGCCGACCAGGATCGGCGCCAGCAGAGTCACCCCGACGCGCTGGCGCCGGTCGGGCACCGCGCCACCAAGGGGATCGCCGGTGGACAGGGTGAGCCCCAGCTCGCCCAGGGCGACCAGCGCCAGCTCGCTCTGCGGGGGCAGCACGATGTCGAGGAGCCGCCGGTCCGCACGGCCGGAAACCCCGATCACCCGCACCGACCGTTCATCGGCGGCGGCGACCACGACCTCGCCATCCAG
>DATHMJ010000118.1:0-4902 GCA_035487215.1 Gemmatimonadales bacterium | reverse complement strand
TCCAGCGGAAACGCGACGGTGGCGCACTCGAGCCCGATGAATGGAGGGCTCTGGTGGCCGACTACGTCGCGGGACGAATTCCCGACTACCAGGTCTCCGCGCTGCTCATGGCCGTCGTTTGGCGCGGGCTTTCGCCGGGCGAGCTTGCGGCCCTCACCGACGCGATGCTCGACTCCGGGGAGCGCCTCCGGTTTGCCGACTCCGGTCGACCGGTCATCGACAAGCACTCCACCGGCGGCGTCGGCGACAAGGTATCGCTGCTCCTCGCCCCCATGGTCGCAAGCTGCGGCATCGCGGTCCCGATGATGTCCGGCCGCGCCCTGGGCCATACCGGAGGCACGGTCGACAAGCTCGAGTCGATTCCCGGCTTCCGAACCGCCCTTTCGCTGAGCGAGACGGAGGCCCAGGTGCAACGCATCGGCTGCGCCATGATCGGCCAGACGCCGGAAATCGCTCCAGCCGACGGCAAGCTCTACGCGCTGCGCGACGTGACGGCGACGGTCGAATCGATCCCGCTCATCGCCGCGAGCATCATGGCCAAGAAACTCGCCGAAGGACTCGGTGGACTGGTGCTCGACGTGAAGATAGGCTCGGGTGCTCTCATTCCCGAGCGCGATGGGGCGCTGGAGCTGGCGCGCACGATGATCACGCTCGGGGAGACGCGACGCTGTCCCACCGTCGCACTCTTGACCGCCATGGATCGCCCGCTCGGACGGGCGTGCGGCAACACCCTCGAGGTGGAGGAGGCGCTCCAAGGACTCGCCGGGGAAGGCCCCGACGATCTCATGGAGGTGACCTACGCGCTGGGCGTGGAGATGTTGCTGTTGGCGGGGGTCGAGTTCGATCGCGGCGCGGCGCGGCGCCGGTTGGAATCCAGCGTTTCGTCGGGGCAGGCGCTCGAGATGTTCGGCCGGGTGATCGAGGCCCAGGGCGGCGATCCGACGGTCATCGAGGATCCCGGTATCCTGCCGCAAGCGAAGGCGGTGGAGGTTTTCCGGGCGCCGGCGAGTGGGACGGTGGCGGCGGTGGACCCGCGCGTTCTGGGTCGCGCCATCGTCGAGTTGGGCGGCGGGCGCCGCGCGCTTACGGACACGATCGATCCCACCGTCGGTTTCGTCATCACGGTCAAACCGGGCGACAAGATCAAGGCGGGGCAACCGTTGGCGTCGGTCTTCGCGCGGGACGCCGCGGGCATCACCATGGGCCTCGAAGCGCTCCGGCAGGCCATCACGACGGAGGGCGATCCGTCCCCGCTCCCGCTCGTGTCCCACCGTGTCACGAGCGCCGGAGTGACCGCGCTCTAGTCCGCGCGGGCCGGGTCTAGCCGCAGCAGGTCGGGCCGAACGTCCGCCAAGCGGGCGCAGCCCGCGAGCCCCAGCGTGAGATCGAGATCGGCGAGGAAGTTGAGCAGCACCTCCCGCACACCGGTCTCACCCGCCACGGCGAGCCCCCAGCCATACAGGCGGCCGAGCAAGACGGCGCTGGCGCCGAGGGCCAGCGCTTTGACTGCGTCGGCACCGCGCCGCACGCCGCCGTCGAGCAACACGGGGATGCGCCCGGCTACCCGCTCGATCACTCGGGGCAGCGCGTCCATGCTGCCGACCGCGCCGTCCACTTGCCGGCCTCCATGGTTGGACACCACGATGCCGTCTACGCCCGCCTCGACCGCCCGCTCCGCGTCATCGGGACTCAGGATCCCCTTCAACACGATGGGCAGCGCGGTGTGCCGACGGAGAAACGGGAGGTCGCGCCAGGTCAGCGAAGCATTGCCGAACGTCTCGGCGAAGCGCTGGACGGCGCCGGCGGGGTCGTGCTCGGGCAGTTGCGCGAGCTTGGACCGAAAGGCGGGGTCGGTCAGGTAATTGGCAATGCCGTGCCCGTGCAGAAACGGCGAGTAGGCATTGGCCAGGTCGCGCTCGCGCCACGCCAAGATCGGGCAGTCCACGGTCACGACGATCGCGCGGTATCCCGCGCGCTCGGCCCGGGCCAGGAAGCTGACGGCGACGTCGAAGTCCGAGCTCCAGTAGAGCTGGAACCACCGCGGTGTGTCGCCCATGACCTTGGCGATCTCTTCGAGCGGAACCGACGAGACGCTGCTGAGGACGATCGGGACGCCGAGTGCAGCGGCGGCGCGGGCGGTGGCCAGCTCGCCGTCAGGGTGGAGAATGCCCTGCACGCCGAGCGGCGCGAGCAATACCGGTGCGGGAAGTGGGGTGTGGAGGAGGGTACTGCGCCAGTCGCGGCAGGAGAGATCGCGGAGTACGCGCGGCTCGATACGCCAGCGACGAAACCCGGCGAGGTTCGCCCGCATGGTGTCTTCGGCGCCGGCACCCCCGGAGAGGTAGCCGAACGCTTCCCGGCTCAGGGCTTCCCGAGCACGTCGTTCCAGCTCCTCGGCCGCAACCGGCACCGCGGAGCCGCGTTGATAGATCTCGAGCTGCCGTTCGACGCTGAACGAGAGAGCTAGGGGCGGGGTCGCTTGCCCCGTCCGCGGCGCCGGGCGGCGGCCGCCTTGATCTGGCGGGCCTCGCTGGGCTTCACGTAGTACCGCTTGCGACGAAGGTCCTGGAGGAGTCCGGACTTCTGCACTTTGCGCTTGAACGTCTTGAGCGCCCAGTCCAGGCGGTCGTCTTCATTGAGCTTCACTTCGATCATGATGTCACCATTCAGCGGGGGAGCTTGGTAACGTTCTCGGCCGCGGGCCCCTTCTGCCCCTGAACCAGGTCGAACTCGACGCGGTCGCCCTCGGCGAGGGAGCGAAAGCCGTCGGCTTTGATCGCCGAATGGTGCACGAAGCAGTCCTTCTGTCCGCCGTCTACCGTGATGAAACCGAACCCCTTCGCATCGTTGAACCACTTCACCGTACCAGTCGTGCGCGCCATGCCGTGCTCCTGAACGTAGCGTAATCGGAGCCGGGAAACCGCACGCCGACTACGGGTTGAAGGCGGCGCCCGGCACCGAGATGGCCGGGAACGCCCCGCCCAAATTACACCCGCCATGCCCCCGCGACCAGCCGGACGCTATTCCAAGGCCAAGGCCTGCCCGAAGGCCTCCAACAGCTCGGCGTCGTAGCGATCGGCCAGTCCGGCCACCTGGGCGATCAGCACGCGCAGCTCCTGCTCGGTCAGATCGGCGGCGAATCGCCCGGCTCCGAGCCACACCTTGCCCCGCCCATCCAGCGAGAAGGAGGCGAAGGCGCCCAGCTGGTGGTTCACCTCCAGGAGCCGTCGCAACACCGGCTCTGCCCCCTCCGAAGGGACCCGCAGGATCGGGAAGGTGACGTGGACGATGCTCTCGCCGTCCACCTCCTCGCCCGCGATCAGGGCGACGTAGCCCATGACCCGTCCCCGAAAGATGGCCCACGCATCGGGTCCGAGCGTGGAGGAGACTCTCGAATCGCCCCCTAGGGCGTCGATGGCAGCGGGAATGGCGCGCCGGGTTTCCGTCGCGTCCATGAATCAGACGTCCAGGTTGCTCACGTACTTGGCGTTGCGCTCGATGAATTGACGCCGAGGCTCGACCTCGTCACCCATCAGCTCGTCGAACAGCGTCGACGCCACGGCGGCATCCTCCATGGTGACCCGAAGAATGGTGCGGGTCGCCGGATCCATCGTGGTCTTCCAGAGCTGGTCCGGGTTCATCTCGCCAAGGCCCTTGTAGCGCTGGATGTTCACGCTGCCTCGCCCCTCACCGTTGCCGAGGCGCTTGGCGTACTCGTCCCGCTCGCCCTCGCTGTAGGCGTAGAACTCTTCCTTCCCCTTGGCGACCCGGAAGAGGGGTGGTTGGGCGATGTACACGTAGCCGGCGTCGATCAGGTTCTGCATCTGCCGGAAGAAGAACGTGAGCAGGAGCGTGCGGATGTGCGCGCCGTCCACGTCGGCGTCGGTCATCAGGATGATCTTGTGGTAGCGTGCGTCATCGAGCTTGAAGTCCTCGCGCACACCGGTGCCGATGGCCGTGATCATCGCCCGGATCTCTTCGTTGCTCAGGATCTTGTCGATCCGGGCCTTCTCCACATTGAGGATCTTGCCCCGCAGCGGCAGGATCGCCTGGAACTGGCGATCGCGGCCCTGCTTGGCACTGCCGCCGGCGGAATCGCCCTCGACCAGGTACAGCTCGGTCATGGCGGGGTCTTCGATGGAGCAGTCCGCGAGCTTGCCCGGCAGCACCGCGTTCTCGAGCCCCGACTTCTTCCGGACGAGGTCACGCGCCTTGCGGGCCGCCTCGCGCGCCCGCGCGGCGCTCACCGCCTTCTCGATGATCGCCCGGGCGACGGGCGGGTGCTCGTCCAGCCAGCTCCCGAGGTGCTCGTTCACCACCTGCTTGACGATGCCTTCGACCTCGGAGTTGCCGAGCTTGGTCTTGGTCTGCCCCTCGAACTGCGGCTCCTTGACCTTGACGTGGAGGACGCAGGTGAGGCCCTCGCGAATGTCCTCGCCCGAGAGCGTGAAGCCTTCCTTCTTCAGGAAATCCCGCTTGCGCGCGATGTCGTTGATCGTACGGGTGAGCGCGGACTTGAACCCGGTGAGGTGCGTGCCGCCTTCGTGGGTGTTGATGTTGTTCACGAAGGTGAACGTGTTCTCGTTGTAGCCGTCCTCGTATTGCAGCGCGAGGTCCACGTCCACGTCGTCCTTGACCGCGTTGAACGCGATCGGCTTCGGGTGCGTCGGCCGCTTGTTGCGGTTCAGCCACTCCACGAACTGAACCAGGCCGCCCTTGGCGTAGAACGTGTCCGTCTTGGGCGGCGTTTCGCGCTCGTCCTTGAGCGTGATGGTGACGCCCTTGTTGAGGAACGCGAGCTGACGCAGGCGGTCGGCGAGCGTGGTGTAGTGGAACTCGAGGACCTCGAAGATCTCGGGGTCGGGCTTGAATCGGATCTGGGTGCCGGTCCCGCGCGCCTTC
>DATHMJ010000117.1:0-2543 GCA_035487215.1 Gemmatimonadales bacterium | reverse complement strand
TCCGTCCAGCCTCCGCTGATGATGCGCATGATCTGGTCGACCTCACCGGGCGTCACCACCAGGTGGATGGTGCTTTCATGAAGCTCGTAGGCGATCGCCGGGGAGTTGGTGACGATCGTCAGCGCCTTCGGCGGGTGGCGCTCGAGCTGGCGGGCGAGCGCCTGGCAGCTGGTCGAGTGGTCGATGAAGATGGTGGAGCCGTCCCCGATCTCCTTCAGCGCGTGGGTCGCGATCACATACTTTCCCGCCGGGTTCTGGCGAACCCGCTTCATGAAGTCCGTCTCCACCTTCAGGGCTTCGACGTCGAGCGCCCTGGCGCCGCCATGGATCCGCGTCACCAGGCCCTCGTGCGCCAGGACCTCCAGGTCGCGGTGCACCGTGACGGGTGACACCGAGTACTCGCGCGCGAGCTCGCTGACCGAGGCGCCCCCATTCCGGCGGACCTTGGCCAGGATCTGCAGCCGGCGGAGCTCCGGCGGAAGCTGATCCGTCAATTTAGAGTCGCCCTGCGCGCGACCGGCGGGTTCCTCGCAAGCTCAGACCCGGTCCTCGAAGGTCCGCTTCCTGATCTCGAACTTGAGCGGGCGGAACGCGTCGATCGCCTCAACCAGGTGCTGGGCAAATCGGTTGAACGCTTCGTCGCCCTTTGCCGCGGTCGCGCGAAATGGATTGCCGATGACGCCGGTCTCCGTGAACTCTCCGTGATCCATCGGAAACGTGAAGTACTGGTAGCCGCGAAACTCGACATCCGGTGCGCCGTCGGCCTTGCCGAACCCCTCTGGCAGCCAGCGCGGCGCGTGGGCGCGAGTGTCGACGGCCCGGTCCATGTGCACGAGCTCAGCGTCGTGCGCCATCACCTGCGATGTCTCCAGCTCGCTGGCGTGCCAGCCGGGTGTCTCCTCGACCGGGTTCTCCAGCAGGTCCTTCAGCATCCCCATGTACCGCTCGGCGTACGGCTTGTACAGCGCGACCATCGCGCCGGTCTCGTACCGGATGCGGCGGAGCACCGGATCGATCACCTTCACGTTCGATCCGTGTCCGTTGACGAAGATCAATTTGTTCCACCCATGGTGGATGAGGCTTCGCGCGATGTCGTAGAGCACGTTGTTGAGCGTGGAGGCGCGCAGCGTGATCGAGCCGGTGCCGGTTTCCGGTTCGCGCAGGTGCTGCGGCGAGTAGCCCGCCCACAGCGGTGGTGCGTACGGCACGTCGGCAATCTCGGCGGCGCGCCTCGAGACCTCTAGCGCTGTGATCGTGTCCGTGCCGAGCGGCAGATGAGGGCCGTGCTGCTCCAGGCTCCCAAACGGAACGAGCACGATGTCGGAGCGCTGCAGGAACCACTGGATGTCCGGCGGCGCCAGGTCGAACAGGTTGTGCGATCGCGGCCGCTGTGACTTCTCGCTAGACATGGGCGTGCTCCTTGGTGATGAAGGCATAGCGGTCCGCAACCCGCTCGGCAAAAGCGGGATCGTTGACAGTCGCATCCGCGCGTTCGAACGGAATGCCCGGACGAAGACCTACCTCCAGCGCGTCGATGAAGGCGGCGTCGGCCTCCGGGTACCAGAGCGAATTGCCCTCGGTGTCGGATAGAGAGAAGCCGCGGGTCGGGGCCACGACGCAAACTGGGCCGCGGGCGCCGTTCAGCCGCTCGGCGACGAGCTTGCCAAGCTCCGCCATCTCCTCGGGCTCGAGCCTGACGAGAGTCGCTACGGGGTTGTGGTAGTAGCTCTTCCGGCCGCGGTACTTCTCGGGGACCGTGTCGGGAGCGCCGAGGTTGAAGAAGTCCACGCATCCGGGAACCACCACCTGAGGCAATCCGAGCTCGCCGATCACCGTGAGCCGCGCCGGCCCGGTGGCGTGTATGCCGTCGAGCAGCGAGTTGGCCAGCTCAGACAGCGTGTAATCGACAACCCCGGCGAGGGCGCCCTGTTTCGCCAGCTCCTCCATTGCCGGACCTCCCACGCCGTTGGCGTGGAAGATGACCGGTTCCCACCCGCCCTCCATGAGCACCTCGCGGAGCCGCATCACTCCGGGGGTCGTCTGGCCGAGCATCGTGATCCCCACGCTGCGGCCGCCAAAGCCGGTTGGCGGATTGCCCGCATGCATCGCCATCCCGACGACGGCGGCGGCGGCGTTGTCAAAAACCGAAAGGGCGATCGGGTTGAGCCCGAGGATGTCGACCACCGAATGCATGACCATCACGTCGCTCGAACCCACGAACGGAGCGAACGCGCGCCTGCCCGACGCGCTCGGCGAGACGATGACCTTGGGCAGGCCCAGCGGCAGGGCTTGCATCGCGAAGGCGCCGAGCAGCGCTCCCTCGGCCCCACCCAGGCAGAGGGCGCCCTGCAGCCGGCCCTGGGCGTGGAGTCGCAGGCACACCGCCCGCACTCCCTCCCGCATCATCTCCACCGCGCGACCGCGGCTGCCCGCCTCGCGGACCTGGTCGATGCTGTATCCGGCCGCCTTCGCCACCTCCGCGCGTGAGACGTCCGCGGCGATGGCGATCGGCTCCCCGAGAATGCCCGAGTCGATCACGATCG
>DATHMJ010000116.1:0-8579 GCA_035487215.1 Gemmatimonadales bacterium | reverse complement strand
CGCATTGAGATCGCGCGTCAATCGCTCCGGTTCCAGCTCGGCGATGAGCCTCCGACCGGAATCGGGATCTGCGGGAGAACGGCCGTACTTGGACGACAGCAGATCGGGAACGATGGCGACGTAGCCGTTCATGGCCAGCCGGTCGACAACCGTCGGCTCCCAGTCGGTGAGACCGAAGATCTCGTGGATCACGATCACGGCGGGCGCCTTGCCCTTCCGTTCGGGATACGCCACGTACGCGCGAACCGAGTCCGCGGCGCCCGGTGTCTTGATGGAGACCCACTCGCCATGGGTCGTCACCGGATTGAGCGTGGGTGCGCGACGGTGGCCCGCCGTCCACGTGGCACCGGCGCCCAGGACAAGCCCGAGCACGGCAATGGCCACGTGCGAGGCGCCTCCCCGCAGGGACGGTCCGGACGTCATGGCAGCTCCCAGATCTCCACCCGATCCTGCAGCAAGAGCGGGACGGCGACATGGCGGCGGCCACCATCCCATCCGATGTCGGCCGGCGAGGGCAAGCCGCCGATGACGCGTGTCGTCTTTCCGTTGTCGAGCACGAAGAGACTGGAATCGGCCCACGACGTGACGAGGAAGCGCCCGCCGCCAAGAGGCTCCACCCCGTCCTCCTGACCCGGGCCGGTGCCGATCGCGGTCAGGGCGCCTTTTGGCGCCCACCCGCGAAGCGTCGCCCCGAAGAAGGGGACCACGACGAATCGCGCGCCGGCCGAGTCCCAGGTGATTCCGTTGGGACCCTGGAGGCTGTCGCTCTCGAGCGCGATCGAGACCTTGTGCGCCGGACCGATGCGGAAGATTCGATCGGGACCGGGGTGAGCGAAGCTGCCGTCCTTCTTCGATTCGATGCCGGTGTCGGTCACGTAGATGCCGTCAGGCCCGGCCGCGACGTCGTTCAGGAATTTGGCCTTGCCCACGAGGCTCACGGTCGCGATGGGGTGCCCGGTTCGCTTGTTGAACGCCCGCATGGCGTCGATGTCGGCCACCCAGAGGGTGTCTCCCACGATCGCCATCCCCTTGGGGCCGTCCAGATGGGCACCGTCGCGCCCACTCTGGACGAAGTGGAGCGAATCGACGGATCCGTCGGCGTGAAAGCGAGCGATCCAGCCGTTGTTGTCCTTGGCCGAAGGGCTGCCGTTGATGTTCGCCACGAACCAGACGTCGAGCTCCGCGTCGTAATGCACCGATTCCGGGTGCTGCAGATCATGGATGACCGCGACTTGGCGGGGTGCCGGCGCAGGGGCCGCCGGGGCCGCGGTTGCGCCGGCCGCGGGTGCCTGAGCCGGTCGTTCCGTCTGGCAGGCACCGAGTAGCAAAGCACCCATCACTCCCGCCGAACCAACCGCGGTCTTAACCCATTCCGTGTGACGTATCACTGCTCACCTCTCGCGTTGACGTATAGGCTGTTGCCGCCGGCGCGGAACTCCTCCGCCTTCTCCATCATTCCCTGCTCTGCCTGCCGGCGGGCATCGGCCCGAAGATCCTGCGTGATCCGCATCGAGCAGAACTTCGGTCCGCACATCGAACAGAAGTGCGCCAGCTTCGCCCCTCCCGCGGGCAACGTTTCGTCGTGGTAGGCCAGGGCCGTCATCGGGTCCAGGGCGAGGTTGAACTGATCCTCCCAGCGGAAATCGAAGCGCGCGCGCGAGAGCGCGTCATCCCATGCGCGCGCCCGCGGGTGCCCCTTGGCCACGTCGGCCGCGTGTGCCGCGATCTTGTAGGCGATGACGCCCGCCTTGACGTCCTCCCGGTTGGGCAACCCGAGATGCTCCTTGGGCGTCACGTAGCAGAGCATCGCCGTGCCGTACCAGCCGATCATCGCCGCGCCGATCGCGCTGGTAATGTGATCGTATCCGGGCGCGATGTCCGTCGTGAGCGGCCCGAGCGTGTAGAAGGGCGCTTCGTCGCACCAGGCGAGCTGCTTGTCCATGTTCTCGCGGATCAGGTGCATCGGGACGTGCCCGGGCCCCTCGTTCATCACCTGCACCTCGTGCTCCCATGCTATGCGCGTCAGCTCGCCCTGCGTCTTCAGCTCGGCGAATTGCGCCTCGTCGTTGGCGTCGGCGAGACTGCCGGGCCGAAGGCCGTCACCCAGGGAGAATGAGACGTCATAGTGGGCAAGAATCTCACAGATCTCCCGAAAATTCGTATAGAGGAAGCTCTGCTTGTGATGGGCGAGGCACCAACGCGCCATGATCGAGCCGCCCCGAGAGACGATGCCGGTCACCCGCTCGGCGGTGAGCGGAACGTACTCCAGCAGCACGCCCGCGTGGACGGTGAAATAGTCCACGCCCTGCTCGCATTGCTCGATCAGGGTGTCCCGGTAGATGTCCCAGGTGAGGTCTTCCGCGGCACCACCGACCCTTTCCAGCGCCTCGTAGATCGGCACCGTGCCGATGGGTACGGCGGAGTTGCGGATGATCCATTCGCGGGTGGCGTAAATGTCCTTGCCGGTCGAGAGGTCCATGACCGTGTCGGCGCCCCACAGGGTCGCCCATCGGAGCTTATCGACTTCGTCGTCGATCGAGGAGACCACCGCGGAGTTGCCGATGTTGGCGTTGATCTTCACGAGGAATCGCCGGCCGATGATCATCGGCTCGAGCTCGACGTGATTGATGTTGGCGGGAATGATGGCGCGGCCGCGGGCGACCTCGCTGCGCACCAGCTCCACCGGAAGCCCCTCGCGCAGCGCGACGAATTCCATCTCGGGGGTGATCTCCCCGCGCCGGGCATAGTGGAGCTGGGTGACAGTTGCCCGGCCGCAACGGCGTGGCCGCCTCAGCGTCGCGGGAATCAGCGGGGAGCCAGCCTCGGCGTCGGCCCCAACCGACGGCTCCAGATCGCGCGCCTCCACCCAGGCCTTTCGGAGCGGCGGTAGCCCGTTCCGCGCATCGACGCCCTGGGGCCCGCTCGTGTCGTAGACCTGTAACGGCGGTTCGCCGCCCGAGAGCGCAATTTCTCGAACCGGGACGCGGACCCGGGCTCCCTCGAGGTACATGCGGGTGGATCGGGGGAAGGCCTCGCCGTACGTGGGGCGCGGCTTCGCTGGACTCTTGATCGTGGTGGGCATTGCGACGCTCCCTGCAGGGACGAAGGGACGCCGCGACCGGCGCCGCGCTCCCTTCGCCGGTATCAACCGGATCAGGTTCCAAGGGTGCTCTCTCAATCGGATGCGGATCCGATACCCCTGGCGGCTGCCTCAACGTAAGCCATTCCGGCAACCTCCGGCAATCCGGCTCGCGGCTCGGAGCCGACCCTCCCGACTATCGCAATTCGCGCTCGCCAGGCTGTGGCCCGAACGGTCGGCCCCGCCCTTTCCCCTGTGTTGACAGGCACTTGGCCGCATCGGGCACGGGAAATGCTTTTCCACCCGGGTGCGAACCCGGCGAGGCGCGGTCTCGAACCCCGCCCGACACGATCGTCGAAACGGGAGGCAAGACGCCCAACAACGGGCCTGGAGCGCGGTAGGAGGGAGCAGGCGATGACAAGGACGGCCACACTGACATGCGTGATGACGGCGGTGCTCGCCACGGCGAGCAGCGTCCGCGCTGTCGCCGCCCAGCGCCTCGTGGACGTCCAGCCGATCGCCACCGACACGCTGCACGACGTCGCCGTCACCGCGTACGAGCGCGGCCGACCGATCATCTACTACAATCCGATACTGATGGATCGGGTGGGCCCGCAGCTCGCCCACTTTTTCATCGCCCACGAGTACGGGCACGTCGCCTACGGACACACCGGCGGTGCCCTCGCCGAGCCTCGCAGCGATCTGAGCAATCTTCGCCAGCGGCAGGAGCTGGACGCCGACTGCTATGCCACGCGCCTGTTGGCCGACGATGACCGCCCGGCCGTGGACGCCGCCCTGCAGTTTTTCACGCGTATGGGATCGTTCCGGTTTGACGATCTGCATCCGACCGGCAGCCAGCGCGCCTCCAAGATCCTATCGTGCCTCCCCGACGACCAAGCGTCGCAGGCCGCAGGGAATCCCACCGACTAGCTGAGGCGATCGGCCTCACTTCCGCAGTCGATCCAGGTCTTCCTTCCCCAGCACGGGGGCCCACGGCCAGATCTCGTACTGAGCCAGACCCCGCTGCGTGAACGGGTCTTCATCCCGAATCTGATCGAGCGTCGTCTGCACGGCATCGTCGGGAACCCACAGGACCAATGCGCCCCCGGTTCGCGGTTCGATCGGCCCCGACACGATGAGCAGTCCTCGCTCCTTGAGACTCCGCAGATACGCCCGATGGGGCTCGAGGGCGGTGAGCACCTCTTCCAGTGGTCGGCGGTAGCGGATCATGGCGATCGCGTACATTTCTGGCTCCGCAGGCAACGGGTCGGATCAGCTTGGGAGAGGAAGTGTAGCATGGACGAGCAAGTGGGAGCGGCCTACCTGGACGATGTGGTTCGACTACTTCGGCAGTACAAGGCGCTGGCGGACCGCGCCGTGGCTCAGATAGAACCAAGTGATATCTTTCGCCCACTGGACGGCGAGGCGAACAGCATCGCGGTCCTGTTCAAACACATGGCCGGCAACATGCGCTCGCGCTGGACCGATTTCCTCACCACCGACGGCGAAAAGCCCGATCGGAATCGGGACGCCGAGTTCGAGTTGGGGCCGGGCGCGGATCTGGCCGACCTGCGGCGCATCTGGGAGGACGGCTGGCGTCTCACGCTGAGCGCCATCGAAGCGCTCGGCCCGGGCGACTTGTTGCGGGAGGTTCGCATCCGCGATCAACCCCATACGGTGCTCCAGGCGATCCAGCGCCAGGTCACGCACTACGCGTATCACGTGGGTCAGATCGTCATGCTCGCGAAGCACGCCCGCGGCGCGGCCTGGGAGACGCTCAGCATGCCCAAGCGGCGCACCGTTTAAGCGGAGGGCTTGTGCAGCAGGTCAAAGGTGCGGTCCTCAAATCCCGAATAGCGTTCATCGAAGAGAACTTCGGGAAGGACGCGGTTCAGCAGGTGCTCGCCACCCTGCCGCCGGACGACCAACGTCCGTTCCGGCTCCTCTTCACCTCAAACTGGTATCCGTTCGAGCTGGGCAAGCGACTCGACGACGCCATCGTGCGAGTGGTCGGGCAAGGCCGCGCCGATTTCTTCGAGCGCCTGGGCGCCGCGTCCGCCGAGAAGAACCTGTCCTCGCTTCACGCCGGGTATCTGACGCCGGGCGATCCGCAGGCCTTTCTCGGCAAGGCGCCGCAGATCTACTCGCTCTACTACGAGACGGGCCGGAGGGAATACACCGCCACCGGGCCCACGGCCGGCACACTCACGACCTACGACGCGGAGACGTTCAGCGCTCCCGACTGCCTCACGGTCGTCGGCTGGTACCGCAGGGCCCTCGAGCTGTGCGGAGCGAAGCGGGTGAGCGTCGTCGAGGACGAGTGCCGCGCCAAGGGTGGCGCGGTGTGCCGGTATCGGGTCCGGTGGGAGCCCTAGCGGCTCAAGGCGACAGGCGTTCGATGCGCCAGGCACCACCATCTCGCCGGTACCGGACTCGATCGTGGAGCCGGCCGGCGCGTCCCTGCCAGAACTCCAGCGTGTCCGGAGCGAGCACGAACCCGCCCCAGTAGGGCGGCGTGGGAACATCCTCTCCGGGATAGCGCGCCTCGGCCTCCCGTAGTTTGGCCTCGAGCGCGTCCCGCCCCGGAAGCACGGCGCTCTGATGTGAGCTCCACGCGCCGAGCCGGCTCTCCCGCGGGCGGGTGCGGAAGTAGGCCTCGCTCTCCGCCCGCGGCAATCGGCTCACGCGGCCCGTGAGTCGGACCTGGCGCTCCAGCTCCCCCCAATGGAAGACCAGGGCCGCGTGCGGGTTCGCCTCGAGCTCCTGCCCTTTGCGGCTCCGATAGTCGGTGAAGAACGTGAACCCGCGCGCGTCGGCTCGCTTGAGCAACACGATACGCGCCGACGGCACACCGTCGGGCGTCGCGGTCGCCAACGTCATCGCATTCGGTTCCGGCAGCTCGGCACGCTGGGCCTCGCCGAACCATTTGGCGAACTGCGCGATGGGATCGGGGTCGGCGTCGCGTTCGTCCAGGCGCGCGCGGGCGAACTTTCGGCGAAGGTCGGCGATGGACACGGCAAGTCTCTACGGGATGAGACGCAGCTCGGTTTGCCGCCGGTACGCCCAGCGGGGCATCCCGTCGGGCCCCATCACCATGTCCTCCTCCTGCGCCATGCGAACGGGCTGGCCATCCCACTCGGGTACCCGACTGGTCGTCTGCAGCTCGATCGAGAACCACTGGTTGGCGATCACCTTGTGGTCGCCGCGGCCGGGGACGCCCTCCTGATAGTCCCAAAGCCCGATGAGCGGACCGGCCCCGTGACCGTTGAGTCCGATCGGATGCGAGTAGATCGTCCCGTCGATCCCCTCGGCGGTCATGCGCGCCCGCGCCGCGGCCAGGATTTCGTCCCCCGTGCGTCCGGGTCGGACTTCTTCCATCATGATGTCTTGGAGCCGGTTCGACCGAGCGAGCGCGTTGACCAGGCCGGCCGGTGCCTGGCTCTGGCCTTCGGGCAGGACATAGGCAAGGTGCTGGATGTCGGTGTTGAGTCGCAGGGCCGTGATGCCGACATCGCAGTGTAGGA
This sequence comes from Gemmatimonadales bacterium, assembly GCA_035487215.1. Taxonomy (GTDB): domain Bacteria; phylum Gemmatimonadota; class Gemmatimonadetes; order Gemmatimonadales; family GWC2-71-9; genus DASQPE01. The sequence goes on along the minus strand of DATHMJ010000116.1, from coordinate 1,976 downwards.
CGTCACCCCGCTGGATGATCGGATCGTCGCCAAGCTGGTCTTCGCTGGCGCCGCGTCGCTGGACCTCCACCGACGGCTGGAACCAGGTGCCCAGCCCGAGATCGTTCACCCGTTGACGAAAATACCACACGAGATCGCTGGTGCGGCTCACTCCGGGTCGAACGACCTGACTGGAGAACATCGAGTCGATCACGGTCCAGGTGAGGCGGGCCAGATCGTTGTAGAAGCGCTGCTCGTCGGGGAGACGGGCCGCAATCAGGTCCACCGGAAGCCCTTCCGTATGGCGGAAACGACTCGTCCAGCGGGGGCCGAGCGCTTGCCGCATCGCCTCGTATTCACCGGCGCTCAGACCATCCGCGAACGCGAACGTCCGGGAAATGTCGATGCCGATCACCTTGGGCTTGCGTGTCTCGATGACGCTCTTGAGCACCTGCCACTGCTGATCGCCCCAAAGCTCAGCCTGCCGGCCCCCGACCGCGGCGGTGACCTGTTTGGTCGACCGGACCGCGTCGTACAGACCGCCCTGTGAGGTGCCGCCCAGCGCCAGGCGTTCCACGCCGCGCGCCCGGCCCCGATCGAAGAACACGTAGATCGTGCGGCGCCGCGCCGCGAACGTCGTAGGCGAGACGATGGCGTTGAACACCGGGTCTTCGTTGTACTCTCGCATCGGCACCACCCACATATCGATGCCGTATTTCCGCATCAACCCGGGCAGCAGACTGTCCAGCCGCTGCTTGAGCCACGCTTGCTGGCGCTCCGCCTGTGCGCGCAGCGTGCCGAAGGGGCGAGTGGAATCGGGAGACGCCTGCGCACCGACCGGAGCCGCCGCGATGGCGAGGAGGGTCACCGACGCGAGCAACACCCGCGCCGTACGGGAACGACGAATTGTGCTGGGCATGCGCAATAGGATAGCGTGCGGAGCGCCCGAGGAACAGCATCACCGGTGCTAGTCGTAGCAGGCGGGATTCCGCTTCGGATGCTCCACAAAAATGACCGGGCCGGTTTGGGTGGGAACTCGAACGATGTCGACCGGCGCCGTGACCTCACTCCCGCCAAGACATGCGCGTCCCCAGTTCACGACCGACGTGAGCGACGCGAACAGGGTGTCGCCGTGGGCGTACACGCTGTCGATATGCACGTCGGGACCGGTGGTGCCGAACGTGCCCTCACCCGCCACCAGCAACATTTCACGAGAAAAATCCACCGGCGGCCGCTTGTATCCGCCTTCGGTCCAGCCCGGGAGGAGCTGATCCCAGATCTGATCCCAGCGTGTCTTGGTGCGCACGACCTCGCGAAGCGGCGTGGGAAATCCCTGACTTCGGGTCGGCTGGTAGACATGGAGCTGCGCGTCGAGCGACCGCACGAGGGTCACCGGGGATTGCGCCCGCGCCGTTCCGGCAGCGACGGCGCAGAGCAGGAGGGCGCCGAGGATGCGTCCGCTCATGCTTCGCCTCCTCCCACCCCCCGCTGATCCTCGGCCGCCTTTCCGAACACGAGTCCGCTCTCGCTGCGTGCGTTGAGGAGCGCCCGCTGAAGCTCGCGAATCTCCTCGTCGGTGCGACCCGCGGCGCGGAGCCGGCGGTACGCCTGGATTTGCTTCGCGGCCATCTTGAGCGTTCCCAAGGCCAGCGTCGCACATCGCTCGCGGAATCCGACGACGTCTCGGCCCAGCATGTCGATCATCTGCTCGTAGGAGAAGTCCACAACCTCGTCCAGCGTGGGATGGGTCTTGTTGATGCGGTCGGCGAGGATCGACGCGGCGGCTTGACTGATCGTGCATCCCTCGCCCTCGAACCGGACGGCTTCCACCCGGTCGTCGGCCCCGGCTTTCACGTGCATCGTGACGAGATCGCCGCAGCCGGGGTTGCCCCCGGGCATCGTGGCGTCCGCGCCTTCAAGCGCCCCCTTGTGCCGGGGACGCCTGAAGTGGTCGACCAGGATGGCGATCTGGGTTTCGCGATCGGGCATGGGGTAGG